>NZ_JBSVWF010000022.1:0-90708 GCF_054071635.1 Pseudomonas sp. SDO52101_S400
AAACCGTCCACCATGTCTCCGAACATGTGTCCACCATGTCTCCGGTACATACACCGGGAGAGGGTTAGGGTGAGGGGCAACGTCAGACCCCGCCGACTCGCCCCGGGTGCACCACGACAAGGCACCAAGACCCGTAATCGCGCACAGCGCCCCTTGGCCTACTCCGTCGAAACCCGCGTAAAAAACCAAACGCAAAATGCACAAAAGCCCCGTATTACGGGGCCTTCGACATTGTGTCGGGCTTTTTTGTTTCAAAACGATAAAAACTGGCACGCCCCCTGCAATAACCCTTTCAGGTGATTCGTTTCACCAACCCTTTCGGGGGCCTTGGTACAGGCAGGCCGGGGATTCCCCTCTTTACACCGGACTCATCGAGTCCACCCTTTTGGGGCCCTTGATACAGGCAGGTCAGGGGTTCCTTCTTTACACCGGCTCAGTACGCGATGCGATGAGCCCGCCCGTTTCGGGAACCTTGGTACAGGCAGGCCGGGGATTCCCTCTTTTATTGCTCCCGGAGATGGATCTCCAGCCGCCAGCGGTCATCGACCGCCTGGCCGGCCCAGTCGCCCTGCAGCGGCCGCGCCGCCACCAGCGTCAGCAACAAGCCCCCGTCACTCAATCGCGTCCGCCAGTTCACGTCCTTGCCATTGAGCTTGAGCTGGCCTTTCTGCGCCTTGCCTTCAGCCTCGAACAGCAGCGCAACGCTGCCATCGACGATCTCGCCGTGCAGCTTCGGCTCGTTGTTGAACCAGACCGCCAGACCGCCATCAATCACCTCGACCTGCTGCAAGACACTCGGGTCAGGCGTGGTCAAACGGCCGATCATCATCCCGACCATCACACCGACGATCGCCAGCGACGCCATCACCCGCGGGAATAGTTTCGAACGCGGGTCGGCTTGCGGCGTAGAATGCGCGTCATCTTTACCTTCGGAGCCGTGCATGTTTCACGTCATCCTTTTTCAACCGGAAATTCCACCGAACACCGGTAACGTTATCAGGCTCTGCGCCAACAGCGGCTGCCACCTGCATTTGATCGAACCGCTGGGCTTCGAGATGGACGACAAGCGCCTGCGTCGCGCCGGTCTCGACTACCACGAGTACGCCACTCTGCAGCGCCATGCCGACCTGGCCAGTTGCCTGGAAAGCCTCGGCCATCCTCGGCTGTTCGCCTTCACCACCAAGGGTTCGCGACCGTTTCACGATGCCGCGTTCGTCCCGGGCGATGCGTTCATCTTCGGCCCGGAAAGCCGTGGCCTGCCGCCGGAAGTGCTGGATGCCCTCCCCGCCGAACAGCGTCTGCGCCTGCCGATGCGTGAGGGTTGCCGCAGCCTGAACCTGTCGAACACCGTGGCAGTGGCCGTGTACGAAGCGTGGCGGCAGAACGACTTCAAATAACACCGCATAACAAATGTGGGAGCGGGCTTGCTCGCGAAGGGGCCGCATCAGATGACATTTATGCCACCTGACACACCGCTTTCGCGAGCAAGCCCGCTCCCACATTGGACTTGCGTCAACGCTCAGATCATTTACTGAACGGTCGGGGTCTCGCCGGCTTCCTGCATGCGCTGCAGCTCTTGCGCGTACAGGGCGTCGAAGTTCACCGGAGCCAGCATCAGGGCCGGGAACGAACCACGGGTCACCAGGCTGTCCAGGGTTTCGCGAGCGTACGGGAACAGGATGTTCGGGCAGAACGCACCCAGAGTGTGGCTCATCGAAGCCGCGTCCAGGTTCTTGATCAGGAAGATACCGGCCTGTTGCACTTCAGCGATGAAAGCCACTTCTTCACCGTTTTTCACGGTGACGGACAGGGTCAGCACGACTTCGTAGAAATCGCCTTCCAGCGCCTTCTGGCGGGTGTTCAGATCCAGACCGACCGCCGGGTCCCACTGCTGGCGGAAGATCGCCGGGCTTTTCGGGGCTTCGAAGGACAGGTCGCGTACGTAGATGCGCTGCAAGGAGAATTGCGGTGCGGTTTCTTCTTCGCTGGCTGCAGTGTTCTGTTGGTCAGTCATCTCAGATCCTTTCTGATCTTGGGTCTTTTAGGGTTCTTTACGTGTGCAGCAGTTCAGGCCTTGAGCAGCGCGTCGAGCTTGCCGGCGCGCTCCAGGGCAAACAAATCGTCACATCCGCCGACGTGGGTGTCGCCGATCCAGATCTGCGGCACGGACGTGCGTCCGGCCTTCTGGGCCATGGCGGCGCGCACCTGCGGCTTGCCATCGACCTTGATCTCTTCGAAGGCCACGCCTTTGTTCGCGAGCAGGTACTTGGCACGCGAGCAGTAAGGGCAGTAATCGCTGGAGTAGACGATGACGTCGCTCATGTCACTTCACCAGCGGCAGGTTGTCGCCTTTCCAGCTGGAAATCCCGCCGGACAGCTTGGCGGCGGTGAAGCCGGATTTCATCAGCTCGCGGGCATGAGTGCCGGCAGTCTGGCCCAGGGCGTCGACCAGAATGATGGTCTTGGCCTTATGTTTTTCCAGCTCGCCGATGCGGGCGGCCAGTTTGTCCTGGGGAATGTTCACCGCGCCAACGATGTGACCGGCGGCGTATTCCTTGCTCGGACGGATGTCCACCACCACGCCGGCTTCCTTGTTGACCAGTGCGGTCAGCTCGCCCGTGCTCAGGCTTTTACCGCCGCCCTGCACTGTATGCGCCAGCAGCAATGCCAGCAGTACGACGAAGATACCGACAAGAATGTAGTGGTTAGTGGCAAATTCAATCAGGTGAGCAACCATCGAAGGAGGTTCCAGGGCGTTAAAATGTCGGCCAGTATACACAGCCGCTATGGTCGGCCAAACCCCGTCCGGCGGTGACGCGGTCGGAACTTCGCTTTAAACTCCAACTCCCTTTTCCATCGCCCTCTTCTTTATTAGCCACGAGTGGATTCCATGACTACCACGCCTAAACCTTTGGTCCTGATGATTCTCGACGGCTTCGGTCACAGCGACAGCCCCGAGTCCAACGCCGTCTTCGCGGCCAAAAAGCCTGTGCTGGATCGCCTGTGGGCCACCGTGCCGAACGGCCTGATCTCGGGCAGCGGCATGGACGTCGGCCTGCCGGACGGCCAGATGGGCAACTCCGAAGTCGGCCACATGAACCTCGGCGCCGGCCGCGTGGTGTATCAGGACTTTACCCGCGTGACCAAAGCGATCCGCGACGGCGAGTTCTTCGAGAACCCGACCATCTGCGCCGCCGTGGACAAAGCCGTGGCCGCCGGCAAGGCCGTGCATTTCATGGGCCTGCTGTCGGACGGCGGCGTTCACAGCCATCAGGATCATCTGATCGCCATGGCCGAACTGGCCTTCAAGCGTGGTGCCGAAAAAATCTACCTGCACGCTTTCCTCGACGGCCGTGACACCCCGCCGAAAAGCGCCGCTTCGTCGATCGAACTGCTCGATGCGACCTTCCAGGCCCTCGGCAAGGGTCGTATCGCCAGCATCATCGGCCGCTACTTCGCCATGGACCGCGATAACCGCTGGGATCGCGTTTCCCAGGCCTACAACCTGATCGTCGACGGCAAGGGCGAATTCAACGCCGCCACCGCTCAGGAAGGCCTTGAAGCCGCTTACGCCCGTGGCGAGAGCGACGAATTCGTCAAAGCCACCAGCATCGGTGAGCCAGTGAAAGTCGAAGACGGCGACGCCGTGGTGTTCATGAACTTCCGCGCCGACCGTGCCCGGGAACTGAGCCGCGTGTTTGTCGAAGACGGTTTCAAGGAATTCGAGCGCGCGCGCCAGCCAAAAGTGCAGTACGTGGGCCTGACCCAGTACGCCGCCAGCATCCCGGCCCCCGCAGCCTTCGCGCCGGGCAGCCTGGAAAACGTGCTCGGCGACTACCTGGCGAAAAACGGCAAGACTCAGCTGCGCATCGCCGAAACCGAAAAATACGCCCACGTGACCTTCTTCTTCTCCGGCGGTCGCGAAGAACCGTTCCCGGGCGAGGAGCGCATCCTGATCCCGTCGCCAAAAGTAGCTACTTATGACCTTCAGCCGGAAATGAGCGCACCGGAAGTCACCGATCGCATCGTCGATGCCATCGAGCACCAGCGTTACGACGTGATCGTGGTCAACTACGCCAACGGCGACATGGTCGGCCACAGCGGCGTGTTCGAGGCGGCGGTGAAAGCCGTGGAATGCCTGGACACCTGCGTCGGCCGCATCGTCGAGGCACTGGAAAAGGTGGGCGGCGAAGCGCTGATCACCGCCGACCATGGCAACGTCGAGCAAATGGCCGACGAAGCCACCGGCCAGGCACACACTGCGCACACCACCGAGCCGGTGCCGTTCATCTATGTTGGCAAACGCGACCTCAAGGTGCGCGAAGGCGGCGTACTGGCAGATGTGGCGCCAACCATGCTCAAACTGCTGGGCCTGGAAAAACCGGTGGAAATGACTGGCACTTCGATTCTGGTCTGATATCAAAAACGCCCTGTAATCAGCCTGAAACGGCTTTTTATGACGAACGCCTCAAAGCAGTTGGCTTTGAGGCGTTTTTTTTGCCGCGTGGGGCGGGCATACTAGGCCGTCCCTTACCCTGGTGCCGCCCGCCTCTATGCTTCGCGTCCTGATCGCCCTCGCTCTGACATGCCTGCTCCAACCGGCCTTCGCTGACGAGCGCGCGCAAACCCAACAACAGTTGGACGCCACGCGTCAGGACATCGCCGAGCTGAAAAAACTGCTGGGCAAGCTCCAGGAAGAAAAATCCGGCGTACAGAAAGAGCTCAAGGGCACTGAAACCGAGATGGGCAATCTCGAAAAACAGGTCGACGCCCTGCAAAAAGAGCTCAAAAAGAGCGAATCCGAGCTGCAGCGGCTCGATGCGGAGAAAAAAAAACTCCAGAGCGCGCGCACTGAACAGCAACGACTGATCGCCATCCAGGCCCGTGCGGCCTACCAGAACGGTCGGCAGGAATACCTCAAGCTGCTGCTCAACCAGCAGAATCCCGAGAAATTCGCCCGCACCCTCACCTATTACGACTACTTGAGCCAGGCCCGCCTGGAGCAACTGAAGAATTTCAACGAAACCCTGCGTCAGTTGGCCAATGTCGAAAAGGACATCTCCTCCCAGCAAGCTCAGTTGCTGGTGCAGAAAAGCGACCTCGACACCCAGCGTGACGCCCTCGACAAGGTTCGCAAGGAGCGCCAGCAAGTGCTGGCCAAGCTCAACGACGACGTGAAGGCCCGCGATCAGAAACTGGCCGCCCGCGAGCAGGATCAGGCAGACCTGTCTAAAGTCCTTAAAACCATTGAAGAAACCCTGGCTCGCCAGGCCCGTGAGGCAGAAGAAGCGCGGCAGAAAGCGCTCATCGCCCAGCAGGAAGCCGAAAAAAAGCGTTTGCGTGAGGCCCAGGCCCGCGCCGATGCGGACTCGGACACCAGCGACGCCCCGCGAAAACAAGCCAGACCCACACCTGGCGCGCTGGTTTCCAGCAGCGGCGAGACGTTCGGCGGCCCTTTTGCTGCCACTCGGGGAAAACTTCCATGGCCGGTTGACGGTCGACTGCTGGCACGCTTCGGTGAAACCCGTGGCGACGATGCCCGCACCAAGTGGGATGGCGTGATGATCAGCGCCTCCGCCGGCAGCCAGGTGCACGCGGTACACGGCGGGCGCGTGGTGTTTGCCGACTGGTTGCGCGGTGCCGGGCTACTGGTGATCCTCGATCACGGCAACGGTTTTCTGAGCCTTTACGGTCACAACCAGACGCTGCTCAAGTCGGCTGGTGACGTGGTAAAAGCCGGTGAGTCCATCTCCACTGTGGGTAACAGTGGCGGGCAGGACACACCAGCGCTGTATTTCGCAATTCGTCAGCAGGGTCACCCGAGTGATCCGGCGCAATGGTGCCGCGCGCAAGGATAGGCGTTGAGTCACCAACTTTAGGAGTTCGTTCGACATGCTGCATTTGTCCCGTCTTACCTCGCTGGCCCTGACGATCGCCCTGGTGATCGGCGCGCCTCTGGCGTTCGCCGCTCAACCGGCTCCGGCTGTCGCTCCGGCAGGCACTGCCGCGACTTCCAAGGCCCCGTTGCCACTGGAAGAATTGCGCACCTTTGCCGAGGTCATGGACCGGATCAAGGCCGCCTATGTCGAACCGGTAGACGACAAGACCCTGCTGGAAAACGCCATCAAGGGCATGCTCAGCAACCTCGACCCGCACTCGGCCTACCTCGGCCCGGAAGACTTCACCGAACTGCAGGAAAGCACCAGCGGTGAGTTCGGCGGCCTGGGCATCGAAGTCGGCTCGGAAGACGGCTTCATCAAGGTAGTGTCGCCAATCGACGATACGCCAGCATCGAAGGCTGGCATCCAGGCCGGTGACTTCATCGTCAAGATCAACGGCGCACCGACCCGTGGCCAGACCATGACCGAAGCCGTGGACAAGATGCGCGGCAAGATCGGCCAGAAAATCACCCTGACCCTGGTCCGCGACGGTGGCACGCCGTTCGACGTGACCCTGGCTCGCGCAGTGATCCAGGTGAAGAGCGTCAAGGCGCAACTGCTGGAATCGGGTTACGGCCTGATCCGCATCACCCAGTTCCAGGTCAAGACCGGCGAGGAAGTCTCCAAGGCCCTGGCCAAGCTGCGCAAGGACAACGGCAAGAAACTCAACGGCATCATCCTCGACCTGCGCAACAACCCGGGCGGCGTGCTGCAGGCCGCGGTGGAAGTGGTCGACCACTTCATCACCAAAGGCCTGATCGTCTACACCAAGGGCCGGATCGCCAACTCCGAACTGCGCTTCTCCGCCACCGGCAAGGACGAAAGCGAAGCAGTGCCGATGGTTGTGCTGATAAACGGTGGCAGTGCCTCGGCCTCGGAAATCGTCGCCGGCGCCCTGCAAGACCAGAAACGCGCCGTGGTCATGGGCACCACCAGTTTCGGCAAGGGCTCGGTACAGACCGTGCTGCCGCTGAACAACGACCGCGCGCTGAAGATCACCACCGCGTTGTACTTCACGCCGAACGGCCGCTCGATCCAGGCCCAGGGCATCGTCCCGGACATCGAAGTGCGCAAGGCCAAGATCACCAACGAGGCGGACGGCGACTACTTCAAGGAAGCCGACCTGCAGGGTCACCTGGGCAACGGCAACGGCGGCGCGGACAAACCGACCGGCTCCGGCGCCAAACCGAAAGCCATGCCACAGGATGACGATTACCAGTTGGCCCAGGCCCTGAGCCTGCTCAAAGGCCTGAGCATCACGTCCGGCCGTTGAGGATGTCCTTGCGTTTCGTCTTTGTCCTGCTGTGCTTTCTGGCAGGTGCTGCTCACGCAGAACCTGCCAGACCAACACCTCAAAAAGCCTACCTGACACTGATCATCGACGACCTGGGACAGAACCTGCCCCGGGATCGTCGCGTGCTGGCCCTGCCCGGGCCAGTCACTACGGCAATCATGCCCGACACCCCGCACGCCACCGAATTCGCCCGCGAAGCCCATCGCGCCGGCAAGATCGTGATCCTGCACATGCCGATGGACCCGGCCACCGGACCGTTCGCCTGGCATCCTGAACTGCCCATCGAAGAACTCGAGAAACGGCTGAACGCCGCCTTCAAAATGGTCCCCTACACCGCTGGCATCAACAACCACATGGGCAGCCGAATGACGGCGCAACCGGTAGCGATGGCGTGGTTGATGGGTGAGTTGCAGCGTCGCCACAAGTTCTTCGTCGATAGCCGCACCAGTGCGCAGACCGTCGCCGCGCAGCAGGCGCAGAAGATCGATCTGGCGAGCGTTTCCCGGGATGTGTTTCTCGATGACGAACGCACTGAAGCCGCGATCTACAGCCAGTTACAGACCGCAATCAGTCTGGCGCGCAAGCAAGGTTCGGCGGTAATGATCGGCCATCCGTATCCCCAGACGCTGGCCGTACTGGAGCGGGAACTGCCGAAGCTCAAAGCCCAAGGCATCGACTGGATCGACATCAAGCAGATGATCAGCGTGCGCAGCAATCGTGCAATGACTGCCCACGGTAAAGATGGCACTTACCGGTAACAGCCCGTTACGAACCTATAAATACATACCGCAAACAGCCACTCCCGAACCCGGATATTGAAACCCGCCGCGGCACTCTCCGTGCCGCTTTCTGTTATCGGGATGGAATATGCACACTCAAGAAACGATCAAGTCGCCCACTCAACCCATGGACCCCATCAGGGTTGAGAACCTGTTGATCAGCTTCACCACGGAATTTCACCGCCTCTGGGACAACAAAGGCTCCAAATCAAAACCCGGCAGCTTTTGGCGCCCGACCCCGGCACCAGACCTGTTGCCGGGTTATTTCCCCTTGGGCGATGTCGTCGTCTCGGGCCGCGACAATATCAATGAGCAACGGGCAGTCGCGGTCGTTTGCGAAGGTGATTCGCAAGCCGAAAAGAAAGCCCTCAGCAAGCCTGTCGACTTCAAACTGGTCTGGAGAGATACAGGCTCGCGGGCCAACGGGGACTGCTCAGTCTGGAGGCCGGTGCCACCGGAAGGCTACGTGGCACTCGGCCTTGTGTGCACCAATGACAGCAACAGGCCCTCATTCAACGCCATTCGATGTGTACGGGCCGATCTGGTGATTGCCTCCAGCGCCAACACGTTGATCTGGAATGACCAGGGCAGCGGCGCCAACCAAGATTTCAGCGCCTGGAGCATCCAGCCCCCTGTCGCCCCCACAGGTGAAATCTACTTTTCTCCCGGGACCTTCGTCGGCGCCGCCAGCTACAACAAACCTGCGACCCCCATCACTGCATACGCCTTAAGGATGCCGATCCCGCTTCAGGTGGATCCCGCGCCCGCACCTCCGATACTGACCCGGAACGAGGCCTCCACCGCCCTGACACCGTCCAGGGTCACACAGGTCGCAAGATTGCCGTGGTTCGCCGTGACTGATGCAGATCTGCGGCCTGTGGCGCAACTGCGTGCTTCACCCTTCTATCGTGTGCAGAGAACCGACCAATACGTTCTGGTGGGGCACGGCCACAATACCGACGCAGTCCATCGCGCCTTCAAATGGAGGGCCGATCGGGTCCAGTCCTATGAGAGGCTACGCGCCTTTACCCGCCGCACTTCAATTGATCTGAGTGGACACTGGAGATCGATGACGCCAACCCTCCAGTCCGGAATGGTTTACTCGGCAAATCTGAGCGATGGCTTCGCTCACAATGGATCGACCGCTCATGAGTGGTTCAATAGCGCGAGCGCCGACGTCATTGCCCTGGTTGCCAGACAGCGGTTCGCGGCAGTGTATGTGATTCAGAGTGAATTCAGGCTGCTTCGAGAAGACGGCTCACAGGTAGAAGAAACCATCAGCTACACCGATCTGGATAGCCTGCATCTGGCTGAATACCCGCAGGAAGCCGAGCCTCCTGCAAAGCCTGCAGAAGAGCCGGTAGAGGTAGTTGCCAAGGAACAAGAACTGCCGCCAACGCAGATTCAGGCCGAGCCACAAGTACCGGAAACGTTACCCGCGCCTACAGATAACGCCCCATGATCTCGTCGACTACGCCGTCCTTGCGCATTTGCTCGAGCGCTGCCTGAAGCTTGGCTACGGCTTCGTCCGGCACCTCCTTGTTCAGCGCCAGATACAGTTGGGCGCTGTTGAAGCGAAGGACAGTCTTCAGACCGGTCACACCATCCTGCCGCGCCAGATAACGGCCGGCAGGATCACCCGTGGCCCACAAATCGATCTGGCCGCTGACAAGCTTTTTGGCGTTGTCCTGATCGCGCAGCACCACCACCGGCTTCAGACCCTGTTTGGTCAGAGTCTCGGCAATCGCATCACCTTTGTAGGCGCCGATCTTGTACTTGCGCGCGTCATTGAGGGTTTCGAGGGTGATCTTGCTGTCGCCCTTGGCCAGCATGACCCAGTCGTCCGGGCCGATCGGGCCGACCCATTTGAACAATGCCTCGCGATCCGGCAGACGCGCCATGACGAAAGCACCGTAACCTGGATTCTCCAACGCCAGCTTGTAGACCCGCTCCCAGGGGAAGCGCAGGGTCAGGCTGTAGGTGATGCCGGCACGCTTGAACATCTCGCGCACGATGTCCGTGGCGATGCCATTGATGTTTTCGTCTTGAGCGAAATTCTTGCCGTTCTTCGCCATGTTGTACGGCGGGAAGTTTTCGGTGAGGAGCACCAGATCGGTGTCGGGACTTTCTTCGGCGTGGCCAGTGTTGATCAACAACACGGAGGCACTGGCGAGGGCGAGAAGCAGGCGTTTGATCATGTCGGGCTACCGAAATCCATGGCGTGCCCAAGAGTGCCTTGGGTACGCCATGCTGTCCACTGGCCTGTATTGTTTAGCGCATTACGATGCCGCGGTGAGCCATATAAGCCTTGGCTTCCTGAACGGTGTATTCGCCGAAGTGGAAAATACTCGCCGCCAGCACGGCACTGGCGTGGCCTTCGAGGATGCCGTCCGCCAGATGCTGCAGGTTGCCGACGCCGCCGGAAGCGATCACCGGGATCCCCAGCGCATCGCTGATGGCGCGAGTCACACCGAGGTCGAAGCCGTTTTTCATGCCGTCCTGATCCATGCTGGTCAGGAGGATTTCACCGGCACCCAGGCCTTCCATTTTCTTCGCCCACTCGACCGCGTCGAGGCCGGTCGGCTTGCGTCCGCCGTGGGTGAAAATCTCCCAGCGCGGGGTTTCGCCCGGGCCCGAAACCTTCTTCGCATCGATGGCGACGACGATGCATTGCGAGCCGAAATGCTGCGCCGCTTCACCGACGAACTCGGGGTTGAACACGGCAGCGGTGTTGATCGACACCTTGTCCGCACCGGCGTTGAGCAGGTTGCGAATGTCCTGCACGGTGCGCACGCCGCCGCCGACGGTCAGCGGAATGAACACCTGGCTGGCCATGCGCTCGACGGTGTGCAGCGTAGTGTCACGGCCATCGACGCTGGCGGTGATGTCGAGAAAGGTAATCTCGTCGGCACCCTGCTCGTCGTAGCGACGGGCGATTTCCACCGGGTCACCGGCGTCACGGATGTTTTCGAACTTCACACCTTTGACGACCCGGCCGTTGTCCACGTCCAGGCAAGGGATGATGCGTTTGGCCAGCGCCATGGTCAGTCCTCAGCCTTGGTACGAATCGCAGAAAGCTTGCGCTTCAGCGACGTCGAGAGTGCCTTCGTAGATCGCCCGGCCGGTGATGGCGCCGATGATGCCCGGCGCCTTGGCGTCGAGCAGCGACTTGATGTCACCCAGGTTGTGAATGCCGCCGGAAGCGATTACCGGGATTTTGGTTGCAGCAGCGAGCGCAGCGGTGAACGGAACGTTGCAGCCCTGCATCATGCCGTCTTTGGCGATGTCGGTATAAACGATCGAGGACACGCCGTCGGCTTCGAACTGTCTGGCCAGGTCGATGACCTGCACGGTGCTGATTTCAGCCCAGCCATCGGTGGCGACAAAACCGTCTTTGGCATCCAGACCGACGATGATCTTGCCCGGGAAGGCGCGACAGGCTTCAGCGACGAACGCCGGATCCTTCACCGCTTTGGTGCCGATGATCACGTAGCTCACGCCAGCCTTGACGTAGTGCTCGATGGTTTCCAGAGAACGAATGCCGCCGCCGATCTGGATCGGCAGGGTCGGGTAGCGCTTGGCGATCGCGGTCACCACTTCGCCGTTGACCGGCTGGCCTTCGAAAGCGCCGTTCAGGTCGACCAGATGCAGACGGCGGCAACCGCCCTCCACCCACTTGGCAGCCATGCTCACCGGGTCATCGGAGAACACTGTGGAATCTTCCATGCGGCCCTGGCGCAGACGTACGCAGGCACCGTCTTTAAGATCGATAGCGGGAATAATCAGCATCTGGCAAACCTTCAAATTTGAATGTTCAGCTTGGCTCGGAAATCAGTTTTTCTCGAGCGCCCACAGGTCGCTTTCGATGCTTTCAAACCGCTCCTTGAGGTGGGTCTGCACATCGAAAATCGCCCTGTTGTAATAGTGCGGAGCAATTTCGCGGGTAAACAGCTCAAGAATTTCCGCCGCCTCGAACGAACCCAGATCCAGTTCGAAACGATCCTCCATGAACCGCTGGATCTTGCGATTGGCGTCGCTTTCCTGCTCGGGTGTGAGGGTCAGGATTGGCGGCTTGGATTTCTTGGCGGCCATTTACCAGCGACCGTCCCACGCCGCGAAGTTCTGCAGCAATTGCAGGCCATGGGTATGGCTTTTCTCCGGGTGGAACTGCACGGCAAAACGCGAACCTTCGGCCAGCGCCGCAGCGAAATCGACGCCGTAATGACCGCTGCCGACCACCTGCCGCGGGTTACCGGCGGCAATGTAGTAGCTGTGCACGAAGTAGAAACGCGCCAGGTCCGGGATGTTGTGCCACAGCGGGTGATCCACCGACTGTTTCACTTCGTTCCAGCCCATGTGCGGGACTTTCAGGTGTTCGCCGTCTTCATGCAGGTCTTTGCCGAAGAACTTCACCGCGCCCGGGAACAGGCCGATGCAGTCGACGCCATCGTTCTCTTCGCTGGTGTCGAGCAAGGCTTGCATGCCGACGCAGATGCCGAGGAACGGACGATCCTGGCTGACTTCACGTACCAGCGAATCGAAGCCCAGGCGACGGATCTCCGCCATGCAATCGCGAATCGCGCCGACGCCGGGGAAAACCACGCGGTCGGCTTCGCGGATCACTGCCGCATCGCTGGTGATCAGCACCTTGCCGGCACCTACATGCTCAAGGGCCTTGGCCACCGAGTGAAGGTTGCCCATGCCGTAATCGATTACCGCAACCGTCTGCATTACAGCACGCCCTTGGTCGAAGGCATCTGGCCGGCCATGCGATCGTCCAGCTCGACGGCCATGCGCAGTGCGCGGCCGAATGCCTTGAACACGGTTTCGATCTGGTGGTGGGTGTTGGTGCCACGCAGGTTGTCGATGTGCAGGCTGACCAGCGCGTGGTTGACGAAGCCCTGGAAGAACTCCTGGAACAGGTCGACGTCGAAGCCGCCGACGGTGGCGCGGGTGTACGGCACGTGCATCTGCAGGCCCGGACGACCGGAGAAGTCGATCACTACGCGCGACAGCGCTTCATCGAGCGGCACGTAGGCGTGGCCGTAGCGACGGATGCCTTTCTTGTCGCCGATGGCTTGCGCGAAGGCCTGGCCGAGGGTGATACCGACGTCTTCCACGGTATGGTGGTCGTCGATATGCAGATCGCCCTTGCATTGGATATCCAGGTCGATCAACCCGTGACGGGCGATCTGATCCAGCATGTGCTCAAGAAAAGGAACACCGATATCGAATCGGGCCTTTCCGGTGCCATCAAGGTTGATCGAGGCTTTGATCTGGGTTTCCAGAGTGTCGCGCTCGACAGACGCCTTACGTTCGGCCATCACCAGCTCCGCAAAATCATTGGGCGAAAAAGGCAGCCATTATAGGGGCGCGGGGCCGAAACAGAAACACGAGACGTGATATGGCAGACGGATAGAAGCCCCGGCTGTCGCGGGTAGACATGTCCATACAAGCCATTACAGGCACCCGGAAACAAATGTGGGAGCGGGCTTGCTCGCGAAAGCGGTAAGTCAGCCAACAGTGATGTCGACTGACCGGACGCCATCGCGGGCAAGCCCGCTCCCACAGGGGTTCTGCGCTTTAACGGTTACTTAGTGAAACAGAACCGCCGTCTTCTGCAGGGTCACCCACACACCCCACGCCAACGGAATCCCGACCACCAGCCACGCAGCGATAGCCAACGGCTTGCTGCCCGGCGCGGCTTTCCACTCAAGCACGGTGCTGCTGTCAGCACCCTTGTCGTGGCCCAGCGCCTGTTCGGCGGCCAGCTCGGCGTCAGTCATGAAGTACTTGTCCGCCACCGGGCGCACCAGCAGGTTGCAGAGGAAGCCCAGCACCAGCAGGCCGGCGAGGATGTACAGGGTGATGTCGTAAGCGGCGGCGCGTTCAACACCGATGCTCAGCTGATATTCGCGCAGGTAGTTCACCAGCACCGGACCCAGCACGCCGGCGGCGGCCCATGCCGTCAGCAGACGACCGTGGATCGCGCCGACCATTTGCGTACCGAAGAGGTCGGCCAGATACGCCGGAACGGTCGCAAAACCACCGCCGTACATCGACAGGATGATGCAGAACGCCGCCACGAACAGCGCAACGTTGCCCAGGTGACCGAGATTCGGGATCAACGCGTACAGCGCAAAGCCCAGCGCGAAGAACACGAAGTAGGTGTTCTTGCGGCCCAGGTAGTCCGAGAACGACGCCCAGAAGAAACGGCCACCGATGTTGAACAGGCTCAGCAGACCGGTGAAGCCGGCCGCAATCGCAGCGATGGAAGCCAGTTGACCGGCGTCCAGTTGACCGAACGGCAGATCGTTACCCAGCAGCTTGCCGCCGAACACTTCCTGCAACAGTGGCGAAGCCATGCCGAGGATGCCGATACCGGCAGACACGTTCAGGCACAGCACCAGCCACACCAGACGGAATTGCGGGGTTTTCCATGCCACATTCACGTGAACGTGACGGTGGGTGATCATCGCGTTCGAGGCTTTCTTCGCCGGCGCGGTCCAGCCTTCAGGCTTCCAGCCGGTTGGCGGTACGCGGTAGGCCAGTGCGCCACCGATCATGAACACGAAGTAGATCGCAGCCATGGCCACGAAGCTCTGCCACACGCCCACGCCAGTCGGCGAAGCGAAATGGCTCATCAGAGCGGTTGCCAGCGGAGCGCCAACCATCGCGCCACCACCGAAACCCATGATCGCCATGCCGGTCGCCATGCCGCGCTTGTCCGGGAACCACTTGATCAGGGTCGACACCGGCGAAATGTAGCCCAAGCCCAGACCGATACCACCGATCACGCCGGAGCCGATCCACATCAGCCAGATCTGGTGGGTATAGATACCCAGTGCGGAAATCAGCAGACCGCCGCACCAGCACAGTGCCGATACAACGCCGGCCTTGCGCGGGCCTGCGTGTTCGAGCCAGCCACCCCAGATCGCTGCCGAGCAGCCGAGGAAGATGAAGAACAGGGTGTAGATCCAGCCGAGCATGGAGATCGGCCAGTCGCATTGCGACGAGAAGACTTGTGCGATGAAGCTCATGTCCGGTGCGCAAGCCACCGGAGCGGTGATGCCCAGCGCCTTGGACAACGGCAACCAGAACACCGAAAAGCCGTAGGCCATGCCGATGCACAGGTGGATGGCCAGAGCGGCCGGTGGTACCAGCCAGCGGTTGAAGCCTGGCTTGGCGATGATGCGTTCCTTGGACAGGAACGCAGGCTGGGCGGCGCTGAGGCCGTCCGCCGTGATGCTCGTGCTCATTGTGTATCCCCCAATTATTAGTATGGTTCGCCAGCCACTGCTCACCCCCGGCCTTTATGCACGCAGGCATGACCGTGTTGGTGGGTGAAGCTCCTTGAGGCGCGACCAAAAGTCGCAGAAGGGCGGACGAACGGGCGAAGGTTACCATCTGCACGTGACAGAAAAACCAAACTGATATCACCTTTTTTGAGTCATCTGATCTCCTGTGGCCGGGGAACCCTCCGGCCGACCGTTGTCGAAGCGCTACACATCGCGGATCGACAGGTTCCTCAGGACGCCGCACCAGCGCGGGGTTATGCAGCGCTATACTCCCCGGCTAAATTACGAATTCGACTAACTACAAGGACTCGCCCATGAAAGCGTTCGGCAAAATCCTGGGTCTGGTACTTCTCGGGCTGTTGCTGATCATTGTGGCGGCGGGCTTCGCCCTGACCCACTTCTTCGATCCCAACGACTACAAAGACGAGATCCGCCAGATAGCCCGCGACAAGGCCCACATCGAGCTGACGCTCAATGGCGATATCGGCTGGAGCCTGTTCCCGTGGCTCGGCCTGGAACTGCACGAGGCCAGCGTTGCCACCCTGATCAAGCCTGCCGAACCGTTTGCCGATCTGCAGATGCTCGGCCTGTCCGTACGTGTGCTGCCACTGCTGCGCCGCGAAGTGCAGATGAGCGATGTGCGTGTCGAAGGCCTGAACCTGCGCCTGAACCGTGACAAGAACGGACACGGCAACTGGGAAGACATCGGCAAGCTGCCTGCTCAAGCGCCTGCGCCGGGCAGCACGCCGCCAGTGGCCGCTGGCGAACCAGTCGCAGAAACACCTGCCCAGCCGGAAAAACCGCCACAACCGATCCGCCTCGACATCGACAGCCTGACCGTCAACAACGCCCGGGTTGAATACAACGACGAGCAGACCGGCAAGCAGTTCAGCGCCGAAAGCATCCAGCTGAGCACCGGCGCGGTACACGATTCGACCAACATTCCGCTGAAAGCCACGGCGTTCCTCAGCACCAATCAGCCCGTGCTGCGGGTACGCACCGAGCTCAATGGCGAGCTGCGCATCGAGCGCGCCCTGCAACGCTACAAGTTAGAAGACTTGAAGCTGTCCGGCGAACTGACCGGCGATCCGCTGCAAGGCAAGGCCATGACGTTTTCCGCCCAGGGCCAGATGTTGCTGGACAAGGCTGCGAACGTCGCCGAATGGACCGGGATCAAGATCTCCGCAAACCAGTTGCGCGCCTTGGGTGAGCTGAAAGCCAACGATCTGGACAAGACCCCGCAGATCACCGGCGGGATTTCCATCGCCCAGTTCGATCTGGCGAAGTTCGTCGACAGCATCGGCCAGACCCTGCCGGCCATGGCCGAAGGCAGCCTGAGCAAAGTCGAACTGGTCAGCCGTGTCTCTGCCACGCCAACCAGCATGGCGCTGGACAACATCAACCTGAAACTCGACGACAGCAGCTTCAGCGGCCGCATCGCCGTCGAAGACTTCGCCAAGCAATCGCTGCGGGCGATCCTCAAGGCCGACACCTTCAACGTCGACCGCTACCTGCCGCCGAAATCGGAAAAGGCCACCAGTGCCACCCAGGCACGGCAGACCGAAGTCGCCAGCACCGAAGCCGATGCCATGGCCGGCGCCGGCAGCACCCCGCTGCCGGACAAGCCGAGCAAAAGCGCGTGGAGCACCGAACGACTGTTCCCGGTGGAGCGCCTGAGCAAACTGGACGTGAACGCTGACCTGACCTTCGGCCAGTTGACCCTCGACAAGTTGCCGATCCAGAACGCCGCACTGAAAGCCACCGGCCAGGGCGGCCTGCTGACCCTGGAGAATCTGCGCGGCGAGCTGTACAACGGCGACTTCGAAGCCAAGGGCACGCTGGACGTGCGCCAGACGGCGCCGGTGTTGAACCTGCAAACCCGGATCAACCGGGTGCCGGTTGAGAAGATCCTCGAAAGCCAGGGCAAGAATCCACCGGTCAAAGGCCTGGTGAATCTGACCAGCACCGTCACCGGTAGCGGCAACAGCCAACAAGCGCTGATCGACACCCTCAACGGCAACGCCAGTTTCGTGATCAACAACGGCGTGCTGCTCAACGCCAACCTTGAACAGCAATTGTGCAAAGGCATCGCCACTCTCAACCGCAAATCCCTGAGCGGCGAACCGCGGGGCAAGGACACGCCGTTCCAGGAGCTCAAGGGCAACCTGACCTTCCGCAACGGCGTGGCCAGCAATCCGGACCTGAAAGTGCGCATCCCGGGCATGACCGTCAACGGTGACGGCGACATCGACCTCAAAGTGCTGGGCATGGACTATCGCGTCGGCATCATCGTCGAAGGCGACACCAGCGCCATGCCGGACCCGGCCTGCCAGGTCGGTGACAAATTCGTCGGCATCGAGTGGCCGCTGCGCTGCCGTGGCCCGCTTGAGCTGGGCGCCAAGGCGTGCCGTGTGGATAACGAACGCCTCGGCCAGGTCGCGACCAAACTGGCTGGCGACAAGCTCAGCGAAAAAATCGACGAGAAACTGGGCGACAAAGTCAGCCCTGAACTGAAAAACGCATTGAAGGGGCTGTTCAAGCGATGAGAGCGGAGCAGTTTTCCACGGCGGTGCTGGAATGGTTCGACCGCCACGGCCGCCATGATTTGCCCTGGCAACAGAACATCAACCCGTATCGGGTATGGGTGTCGGAAATCATGTTGCAGCAGACTCAGGTCAGCACCGTGCTCAATTACTTCGACCGCTTCATGGCCGCGTTGCCGACGGTCGAGGCCCTGGCCGAAGCGCCGGAGGACGAAGTGCTGCACCTGTGGACAGGCCTGGGTTACTACACCCGCGCGCGCAACTTGCAGAAGACCGCGAAGATCGTCGTCAGCCAGTACGGCGGCGAGTTTCCGCGCGACGTAGAGAAGCTCACGGACTTGCCGGGCATCGGCCTGTCCACTGCTGGCGCGATTGCCAGCATCAGCATGGGCCTGCGTGCGCCAATCCTCGACGGCAACGTCAAACGGGTGCTGGCGCGCTTTACCGCGCAAGAGGGCTACCCCGGCGAGCCGAAGGTCGCCAAACAGCTCTGGGCCAACGCCGAATTGTTCACCCCCCATGACCGGGTCAACGCCTACACCCAGGCAATGATGGATCTGGGCGCCACGCTCTGCACCCGCAGCAAGCCAAGCTGCCTGCTGTGTCCTCTGGAAAAGGGCTGCGAAGCGCACATGCTTGGCCTGGAGACGCGCTACCCGATCCCCAAGCCCCGCAAAGCCATCCCGCAGAAGCGCACGCTGATGCCGATGCTCGCCAACGAAGACGGCGCAATTCTGCTTTATCGTCGCCCGTCCAGCGGATTGTGGGGCGGTTTATGGAGCCTGCCGGAGCTCGACGACCTCGACGACCTGCAACACCTCGCCGCGCAGCACTCGCTGGAACTGGGTGAGCAGCAGGCGCTGCCAAGCCTTGTCCACACCTTCAGCCATTTCCAGTTGTCCATCGAACCCTGGCTGGTTCAGGTACAGGAAGCCGGCGGGCACGTGGCCGAGGCCGACTGGCTCTGGTATAACCTCGCCACCCCGCCGCGCCTGGGCCTCGCCGCCCCGGTCAAGACCTTGCTCGAACGCGCGGCCACCGTTTTGAATGCAGGAGAGTCGTCATGACCCGCACCGTAATGTGCCGCAAGTACAAAGAACAACTCGAAGGTCTGGAGCGCCCACCGTACCCGGGCGCCAAGGGCCAGGACATCTTCGAACACGTCTCGGCCAAGGCCTGGGCCGACTGGCAGAAACACCAGACCCTGCTGATCAACGAAAAACGCCTGAACATGATGAACGCCGAAGACCGCAAATATCTGCAGGGCGAAATGGACAAGTACTTCTCCGGCGAGGAATACGCCCAGGCCGAAGGCTACGTGCCGCCAGCGGAATAACCCCCGAAAATCGGGGGTCGGATCGTAAGCGACGGAATTAATTTAAGAAATTTTAAAAAAGTGTTTGACGTAAATCCGAAAAACCCTTTTAATGCGCCCCGTTGCCCAGATAGCTCAGTCGGTAGAGCAGGGGATTGAAAATCCCCGTGTCGGCGGTTCGATTCCGTCTCTGGGCACCAAATACCGAAAACCCTGAATCGCAAGATTCAGGGTTTTTTTATGCCCGCGATTTGACAGACCACACCTCACCCCTTCTTCCAGTGCTTTTGCTGGCCATTATTTTGATGGTAGGCTCAGCCAGCTTTTTTCCGGCGGTTCATTGATGACTGCCGAAAATATTCGTCGGGCACTTCAGCCCTGATGACCAGCATTTATAGCACCACCCAAATAACGCACTCCGCACCCGCGAGCCATCGGAATCTACCGTGGTTATTGCAGGTATCAGGAGAGTTGCGTCTGTGAGCAGGAAAGCTCGCAGCCCCTCATAAACTTGTCAGGGAGGACAAGACCTCAGCGCAGGTCATCTGCTGTTGTTTAAAGCTGTCAGGCAAGCGACAGCAAAAACTGACAAGGCATTCAGCATTTGTTTGAACTGTCACGTCACAGCGCCCTGTGCCCCTTCGAAAAAACCAAACCTGTATCAACTCGCCCACGTCCGGATCTGTGCGTGCGCTCGGCACGCATTGCATCATCGAAACAGCCAACAGCTCCCACAAAAAAATACAAAGGGAGCGGATACGACAGGGATGTAAACAATGACCGAAGCAATACAACAAACCCATAAAAGCGTTGAGTCTTTTGTTGATCAGGAAGTCAGAACTTTCAGCTTTGATACGCAACAATCAAAGCTGCTACATAAGTTCTCCGAAGAACTGGCAGCCATTGGCGGACCACAAGCCGCCGGCGCCAAGTCCAAAGCCTCGCTGGCAGCGACCGAGTTGAAGTTTTCGTTTTCAAAAGATCAATGCGAACTTCTGGGTGCTTACTCCGACGGCCTCGTTTCCCTGCTGATTTTTGAGGGGATGCAAAAAGTCAGCGACACCAGCCCTCCGGATGAACTTCCCGACCTGACCGCTCTGGAGGAACGTCACGACGTGCTTTGCCTGGCGGCACGCAATCAGATTCTGTTGAAACTGGTGGATAACAGCGCCTTTGCCTATGACATGGACAACGAAGGCAAACTGGTCCGACTCGTCGCCAACTTCAAGGGCGGCGGACTGACCAAAATCAATGACGAACCGGAAGTCAAAGAGCTGAGCTCTCATTCCGGACTCCCCCTCGGCCCGCACACCGAGGCGCCGTACTGGTGCGCCGTGAACGCGAAAGACGGGCACTCGCCCTCCCCCTCGTCGTTGATACTGTCAGCCCTGTGGAATCCAGGCCTGGAACCGACGTCGGTGATTCCGTTGCCACCCCTGCTGGACGAAATCGGTGTCACCGGATGCCTCGCGCTCACGACGGGCAACTTCCAGTTCACCCGCAGCGACTCTTTCGTCAGCGGCAAGGGCGAGGATGGTCGCAACGTTTCGATTCTGGAGTTCGATGACAACGTCGGATTCGCCGCGCGATTCAACTCGTACCGTTTTTCGGTCAACGACAACGCCTCGGACTTTGTAAAAACGGCTTATTCGGCTCTTTGCGAAAGTGTGGGTAAAGCCACACCGGTTCAATACACGCTGACGCAAGAATCGGCCATGGTGATCAATAACGTCCGGGCCCTGCACTGTCGCGATGTCATCAAGGACAACCGACGCGTGTTGGTGCGCATCTTCGGACTGTCGAAGTTCACATCCCCCATTGTCATTTCAGACGATCCGCTGCTGATACAGGGCTGATATTCATTGCGCTGCAAGGCTGTTGAATGGCCAGTCATGCGGATGACTGGCCAATAACTATAAAAGGAAAAATGTAATGGCTTGGGATGTAATTGGCATGTTGGCGCTTGTGGCTTTTTGCGCCGGTTTCTTTGATGCAATTGCCGGCGGCGGCGGTTTGATTACTTTGCCTGCCTTGTTTCTGGCGGGTGTCGACCCGATCAGCGCGATTGCCACAAACAAGTTCCAGGCCGCGTCGGCCACTATTTCGGCCACTGTCACCTTTGCTCGCAAAGGAATGATTGAATGGCGCGAAGGACGCTTTCTGGTTATCTGCGCGTTCCTGGGCGGAGCCAGCGGTGCACTGCTGGTCAGTTCCATCGACAAACGCTATCTGGAAGTGTGCGTGCCCATCATGCTTATTCTGGTGGCGATCTACTTTGCGCTCTCGCCGAAACTGGCCAATGAGGATCGACGCAAGAGAATCGGCATTCTACTGTTCTCGTTCACCGTGGCGCCGATCCTGGGCTTCTACGACGGCATATTCGGCCCCGGTGTCGGCTCGTTCTTTATCGTCGGTTTCGTTCTGCTCTGCGGGCTCGGGATGATGCGGGCAATGAGCTTCACCAAACTGGCCAACGCCTCGTGCAATCTGGGTTCGCTGTCAGTCTTCATCACCAAAGGCGTGATCATCTGGCCGATCGCGATTGCCATGGCTCTGGCGGCGTTCCTCGGCGCACAACTGGGCGCAAGAGCCGCTGTCCGGGTTGGCCCGCGCCTGATCAAGCCCATGCTGATCGTGGTCTGCTGCGCATTGGCGATCAAACTTCTGAGCGTGGAGACCAATCCATTGCGCGTTGCCGTCCTTCACACCCTGGCAGCCTTGTGATCAATCGGCTGGCGCTGACCGGCACGTCTCGACTTCGGACTCGGTTGCAGTTCGACGAGGCGCCAACCGGCCCTGAGGGTTTCTTTTCGCAAACCTTCGCGGGCTACGAGCTTGAAGGGCGCGTGCTGGCCGGCCACGCCGGTGAATCATCAACGCCGAAGGTGCTGGCCATTCATGGCGCCCGTTCTGACTATTCGCGACTCAATGCCATCCTGCATCCCTTGCAGGCCCTGGGGGTTGCCAGCCTGAGTTTCAATCTTTCCGGCCACAACCCCGGCGCCGGCATTGCCCCTGAACACACTTCGCTGGCGCATAACCTTCAGGAAGCCTTGCAGTTTGCCGGTCACCTTGGCGCCGAACTCAGCACGGTGATCGGACACAGCCTGGGCGGCGCACTGGCGCTCAAGGTGGCGCAAGCTCATCGCGCTTCAGTCCGCCGAATCGTGCTGTTCTGTCCCGCCCTGTACGCGGAGGCGGCCTGGCAAGAACCGTTTGGCCCTTCCTTCAAACGTGCCATTTCTGTGCCCTACGGTTTTCTCGACTCGCCATCGCTGGCGTTCCTGCGCACATTCGACGGGGAGGTTTTGCTGGTGATCGGCGAATACGATGGCCTCCAGTCAAGCGCATTTGGCGGGATCGCCGGCACGTCTGCCGGAACCCGGCAAATGGGCGCACGAGAGATCTATAGCGCCATTCCATACGAGGTCATCGAGGCCATTGAAAAGAGTCTGGCGCCCCGTCAGTTGAAGAAAATCGTGCTGCCAGGGTGCGACCACGCCGTATCGACGTGGCTTCGGGAAAACACGCTGCACGCAGCGGAACTGGCGAGCGAGATAGCGAGGTTCATCAATGCCCCATAGCCGCTTTGCCGTCACGACAGGAAACAGGTACCAAGCGTCATGAATCAAAGGAAAACCCGTATTCCCCTGCCCCATCCGCCACCCCATCGTCCGAGCCGCATGACTTACTGGCTGACC
Source organism: Pseudomonas sp. SDO52101_S400 (assembly GCF_054071635.1). Taxonomy (NCBI): domain Bacteria; kingdom Pseudomonadati; phylum Pseudomonadota; class Gammaproteobacteria; order Pseudomonadales; family Pseudomonadaceae; genus Pseudomonas; species Pseudomonas sp. SDO52101_S400. Next base: position 22,870 of record NZ_JBSVWF010000022.1, read on the forward strand.
TTGCTCGTTGCGATGTTGATGGCCCTGGCCATCGGCGCATCGATCTACTTGCTGATCGAGAGCCTGATCACTGGCTCGATCACCACCAACAATCGCGGACCGCGCAGCACTTACACGCTGGCCCTGCAACCTCGTCGGTTCTGGTTCGAGTTTGTGTGGCAGAGCCTCTGCACGTCATTTTTGCTGGCGGCTTGCGTGTTCGGCTTATGGATCTACCGCAAGGTGCTGGCGCCCTTGCACACGCCGAAACGCAAGCGCCGCACAGAGAAAGCCTAGAGCGTATTGATGTAATCGACAGGCAACAGAATGGTATCCAGCGCTGCGTCCACGGGCAGGGAGACGACGGTGATGACCGGACAGACAATCATCATGTAACAGACTATCGCTGCCGGCATGCCATCGCTGCCTCCGCCACGCACACCCAGCAGGTGAAGGTTGCCATCAACCCCTCGGTAATATCGGGCATCCGACAAACCGTCATTCAAACGCCCGATGAGCGTTCCGCAGCCGGTCAACTGCAACACGAGCCCCACCACACAACCCAAACGCAAAATCCCTTTCAAAACAGCGCTTCCTTACGTCACAAAACAGGAGGCGCGGGATTGTACCCGCGCCTCGGCTTTGCGATCACACCTATCGCTATCCAGCGTTATTCCAGTGAAACACCAGATTGCGCGCAGTGCCGCTGCCGACATCTGTCACGTCGTGCCGCGTTTCACCGTTACGCGTGGCCACCACGGTGTACTTGCCAGGTGGCAATTGCACGTACACCAGCGGGCCTGTCTGACTCAGTGTCAGAACGACTTGGCCGGGAGCTTTCTGGATCGTCACGTCAACATCGGCGGTGTATTGGTTTTGCACGCCGACGGCGAAGGTCATGTGCAGGTTGTAGTCAGCGGATTGCTGAATGGCTTTCGACTCATCCAGGCCAATCCCTCCGGCCAGATAACGAATGCCGTTTTGCTCTTGTTGTTGAACCTGCACAGCTGAACTGTCGATCGGCTCCAGACTTGCAGCCTGCAACATGAGCGGAAACAGCAGCACCGCGGCAGCGGCGACGGGCAACACAAATGTTAGAACGCGTTTCATTAGGACGACTCCCGGGTTCTCGCGGAACCCAATCGTTACCCTTTGTTAGATTTTGTCTCGCAGGGTGGGTTCTAGATCGATTGGGAGTTGCCGTTGATACGAAAAGGACTACAGGCCGTATTCCCCGGTCGCTGACTTCGTCAGCCAGATCCCGCAAAACTCGCCCACTCTTCCTTCAGTTGAACCAGACACGGCCGGCATCCCCAGGACCCGGTCTATTGGCATGCTCTTGCTTCTGTTTCTCCTGAGCCGGACGACCTGATGAGCCAACTTGAACCTGCTGACATGCAAGATCCAAAACTCGATTCGCTGCTCGGCGATCTGGGTGAACTGATACGTCAGGCGCGACAGAAAGTGCTGCGAACGGTCGACACGATTCAGGTCCAGACCTGCTGGCAGATCGGGCGACATATTGTCGAGTTCGAGCAGCAGGGTGCCCGGCGGGCGGGGTATGGAAAAAAGCTTCTGGCTACGCTGGCGAAGGAGCTGACTGCGGACTTTGGGAAAGGCTTTGACGTAACCAATCTTCGAAAAATGCGGCAGTTTTATCAGCTCTTTCCAATTCGAGACGCACTGCGTCTCGAATTGAGCTGGACCCATTACCGCAGGATATTGCAGGTCGAAAGCGAATCAGCCCGCCAGTGGTACATGAACGAATCCGCCACGCAAAACTGGTCAAGCCGCGCCCTGGATCGCCAGATCAACACGCTCTACTACGAACGCCTGCTGCTGAGTCGAGACAAAACCGACCTCTATACAGAGGCGGCGACCAACATTGCCGCGATGAAAAGCAATCCCCGGGAATTCATCCGCGACCCCGTCCTACTGGAGTTTCTCGGCCTGCCGTCACCGGGCAAGCTTCAGGAATCGGAACTGGAACAGGCCTTGATCGATCAGCTCCAGGGGTTTCTCCTCGAACTGGGCAAGGGGTTCGCTTTTGTCGGCCGCCAGCAACGTATCAGTGCTGGTGACGATGATTTTTACATTGACCTGGTGTTCTATAACTATCTGCTCAAGTGCTTCGTCATCCTTGATCTGAAGCGCGGCAAACTCAGCGCTCGGGACGTAGGCCAGATGGACATGTACATCCGCATGTACGATGACCTCAAGCGCAGCGAGGGCGATGGACCGACGGTGGGGATCATTCTTTGCGCACAGCAAAATGAATCGGTTGCGCGCTACACGATTCTCAAGGGCAATGAACAACTGTTCGCGAGCAGCTACAAACGGGTGCTGCCGAGCGAAGAGGAGTTACGAGCGGAGTTGAACCGGGAACACACGCGGCTGGAAGAACGCTTGAGCGATCAGCCGGCTGATTGACCGCTGCCGGATTGTTCACCGAGCCACCTGAGACTATCGTTGGCAGCTACTCCGCGAAGGTCGACAGCCATGGGTTTTCAAGAGACGCACGCACTGGAAGGCGCTCAGAACAGAACCGCACTCGCAAGCGCCGATCTGGACGCCCCCTTCCACGAGCCCGCCGCCGATGGCTATCCCCTTGGCGGTTTCACCTGGCGTCACGCTTCGCCCGATCCACAAAGACCGGTGGTGATAATCAACGCCGCCACCTCCGTGCGTTGCCGCCACTATTCGCGCTTCGCCGCGTTCCTGTTCGCCAACGGGTTTGACGTGATCATTTATGACTACCGGGGCATTGGTGAGTCGCGGCCGAAGTCGATGAGGCATTTGCAGGCCTCGTGGACGGATTGGGGCGCACTGGATTTCGAAGCGATGCTCACGCGCGCGCAACGTGAGTTTCCCGGTCAACCGATCGATGTGGTCGGCCACAGCTTTGGCGGTTGTGCGGCGGGGCTGGGGGCATCCGGGCAGGTGATCCGACGATTGGTAACGGTCGGCGCACAATTCGCCTACTGGCGCGATTACGCTCCCGAGCACCGCTGGCGGATGTTCGGCAAATGGCATCTGCTGATGCCGCTGGTCACGCTGTTCCGGGGGTACTTTCCGGGCAAACGACTCGGTTGGCTGGAAGATACTCCGGCGGGCGTGGTGCGCGACTGGAGTACGCCTGGCGCACGTTATGAGCAGCGCCCGAGCGGTCGGGCAATGCTGGAGAAAAGCGGCCACCTGCCCTTTGCCAACGTCCGCGCAACTACCTTGGCGATCAGTATCAGTGACGACCCTTACGGGACCATTCCGGCAACCGAACGCCTGCTCAATTACTTCCGCAACGCCCGAAAGACTCACCTGCGAATCGAACCGCAGGACATCGGCGAACAAGAAGTCGGACATTTCGCCTTTTTTCGCAGCGCATACCAAGCCACACTATGGCCCATCGCTCTGACCTGGCTGCAAACCGGCGCACTGGCCCCCGACACACCGGGGCGGCAAGTACCGCGCAGCCAAGCCCTTTAACGCACCACGGAACACACACCATGGCTTCTGCCAACAAGCAGCAAAAACGCGCCGCCCGGGCCAAGACCAAGGCCAGGCAGAACCGCACCAAACGTGCCGAAGCGCCAGTCGAGCTGGACCCGAACGACGACCGCATCGATTTCGAGTCGGTGGATCTGACCGAACTGTTCAAGAAAATGATCGACGCCGAGAAGATCAGTCAGCAGGCCATGTGCACCGCATTCCTCGAAGACCCGTTGCTGGAGCTGGTGTACGAACAGGAAGGCGAAGAAGGCGCGATGGATTTCATCCTCGCGGCGCTGATCGAGTACCGCCAGTGGTCCACCGAGACCGACGAGGCTGGTGCCCTGGCGTGGATCGAATCGCCAGATTTCCAGAAAGACTATGTGGCCGCGTCCGACGCAATCGCCGCACAAACCCAACAGAAAAACTGAGTTCCCATGGCATCCCTGAACAAGCAGCAGAAACGCGCCAAACGCGCCAAGGCCAAAGCCAAGCAAATCCGCATGGTCGGTCGCAAACCTCTGGCCCAGGACGATGACCTCGGTCACCTGGCCGAGCCGATCCCGGAATACACCCTGGCGATGTTCAGCAAGATGCGCGACGCCGAAGCCGTCAGCCGCAACGACATGCTGCTGACGCTGCTGCGGGAGCTGGCGTTCATCATCGTCGATCATCCTGAACTGCTGGACATGGAAAACGCCGACAACGAAGGCATGGCCGCCACCCACCTCGCCGCCGACATGTTGATCGACTACCGCATGTGGGCCGATGGCATGGATCGCGAGACCGCCCAGGCCTGGCTGAGCGAACCGCAGTTCATCACCGATTTCGGGATTGCGCTGGACACCTACGGTCAGTCGGTGGAAGCACAGGAAGAGAAGAGCGAATAAATCGCCCGCAGTAACAAAAACGGCCGCTTGTCATCACTGACAGCGGCCGTTTTGCATTACGCGATACGGATCAGTTCAGAACCGCCGCACCACGGTTTTCCGCCTTGCGACGGCGAGCCACCAGCAGACCGGTAGCCACCACCACCAGACTCAGCAGGCCGGTTGCGAGGATTTCCACGCGGTGGGCGTCCTGGAACAGCATGATGGTCAGGGCTGCGACGATGAATGCGATCACCGCGTAGGTCAGGCCTGGGAACAGCCACATGCTGAAGACGATTTTTTCGCCGCGAGCCATGCGTTGTTTACGCATGCGCAGTTGCGAAATCGCGATCACCAGGTACACCAGCAGCGCGATGGCACCGGAGCTGGCCAGCAGGAATTCGAACACCGCAGCCGGGGCCACGTAGTTGGCGAAGGTGCACAGGAACGCCGCGCCAGTGGACAGCATCACCGCCCAGTAAGGGGTGCCGCTCTTGTTGGTGCGGGTTGCCATGGCCGGAGCATCGCCACGCTTGCCGAGGGAGAACAGCATGCGCGAAGAGGTGTACAGCGCCGAGTTCAGGCAACTGGTCACCGCGACCAGTACCACGATGTCGACGATCATCTTGGCGTTCGGGATGCCCATGCGCTCAAGCACAGTCTGGTAGGAGCCGAGGCTGGCCAGAACCGGGTCGTTCCATGGCACCAGGGCCACAACGATGAAGATCGATACGAGGTAGAACAGGCCGATCCGCCAGATCACCGAGTTGGTGGCCTTGGAAATCTGTTTGCCAGGGTTCTTCGATTCCGCGGCCGCAATGGTCACGATCTCGGTACCCATGAAGGAGAACATGGTGGTCAGGATCGCACCCAACACCGCGCCCATACCGTTTGGCAGGAAGCCCTGGGTGTCGAAGATGTGCGAAACGCCGCTGACCTGGCTGTTCGGCAGGAAGCCGAAAATGGCCGCGATGCCGAGGATGATGAAACCGATGATCGCCACGACTTTGAGCAGGGCGAACCAGAATTCGAACTCACCGTAGTTTTTCACGCTGAACAGGTTGGTCACGGTCAGCAGCATGGTGATGATCAGCGCGAAGGCCCAGATTTCCACACTCGGGAACCAGGCGTGCAGGATGGTCGCGGCGGCGTTGGCCTCCAGCGGGATCACCAGCACCCAGAACCACCAGTACAGCCAGCCGATGGTGAAACCGGCCCAATGGCCGATGGCACGGTCGGCATAAGTCGAGAAGGAGCCAGTGTCAGGCGAGGCAACTGCCATTTCGCCGAGCATGCGCATGACCAGCACAACCAGCGCGCCGGCAGCGGCGTAAGCCAGCAGAACAGCGGGACCGGCAGCGGCGATGGCGTGGCCGGAGCCTACGAACAGACCTGCACCGATCACCCCGGCGATCGACAGCATGGTCACATGACGCGGTTTGAGCCCCTGTTCGAGGCCATTGGAGCTTTGGGTACTGCTCATTGAAACTACCTTTGCGAGGAAAGCGATTGCGTCCGGCCCGTCTGGCGTTCCTTCTCGTAAAAAGAATCCAACGGGGCGTTCCAGATTCTGCACGCAATAATTGCGCCAAAATGTTTCAAACTCTTCTGGTCTGCGGTTTTCAGCTCGACCGGACAGTCATCGCAAGTCCTTGAGAATAATGGCCTTTCGCCAAAGCGTTACCCTGCGACTCACTTTTTAAACGATCGAGCGCACCAGAAACACACTGAAAAAGTGTGGGATGCACAATAAAAGGGCGAATGAGGAACGTTCGGCCGGATAGCGCTTCCAACACCCCGCCAAAGGTGGCAACATCGCGCCTTTTTTTACGCGACACCCACGGGAATCAACGTTCAAACACCCGTTCGGTTGTTGATGGGGCGACAGTCTGCTGCGCCGATGCGACAACCTGTCACACGCCATCCGTTTACCGCCCGTAGCGCTGTTGGCTGCCATTGAAACGCTATGCTAGCTTGGCCGCCTCGCCAGGAAGGCCAACCAACAGCAGGAGCGCAACATATATGAGGAACGCACATGGCTGAGGCCACGCCCGCGCTTGAAATCCGCAACTTGCACAAACGCTACGGACAGCTTGAGGTGCTCAAAGGCATCTCGCTGACCGCCCGCGACGGCGACGTGATCTCGATCCTGGGTTCCTCCGGTTCCGGCAAGTCCACGTTCCTGCGTTGCATCAACCTGTTGGAAAACCCGCATCAGGGCCAGATCCTGGTGGCCGGGGAAGAACTCAAGCTCAAGGCCGCCAAGAACGGCGAACTGGTTGCCGCCGACGGCAAGCAGATCAATCGCCTGCGCTCCGAGATTGGTTTTGTGTTTCAAAACTTTAATCTGTGGCCGCACATGAGCGTGCTCGACAACATCATCGAAGCCCCGCGCCGCGTGCTCGGCCAGAGCAAGGCCGAAGCCATCGAAGTCGCCGAAGCCCTGCTGGCCAAGGTCGGCATCGCCGACAAGCGCCACGCCTACCCGGCGCAACTGTCCGGCGGCCAGCAACAGCGCGCAGCGATTGCCCGCACGCTGGCGATGCAGCCCAAGGTGATCCTGTTCGACGAGCCCACCTCCGCCCTTGACCCGGAAATGGTCCAGGAAGTACTTAATGTCATCCGCGCATTGGCCGAAGAAGGCCGCACCATGCTGCTCGTGACCCACGAAATGGGGTTCGCCCGTCAGGTGTCCAGTGAAGTGGTGTTCCTCCACCAGGGCCTGGTCGAAGAGCAAGGATCGCCACAGCAGGTGTTCGAAAACCCGCTTTCGGCGCGCTGCAAACAATTCATGTCCAGCAACCGCTAACGGAGCTACCCGCATGCAGAACTACAAAAAGGTCTTCCTGGCCGCCGCCGTCTCCCTGGCGTTCAGCGCCGGCGCCATGGCCGAGACCCTGAAGATGGGCATCGAAGCGGCTTACCCGCCGTTCAACAACAAAGATGCCAGCGGCAACGTCGTCGGCTTCGACAAAGACATCGGCGACGCCCTGTGCGCCAAGATGAAAGTCGAATGCACCGTGGTCACCTCTGACTGGGACGGCATCATCCCGGCCCTGAACGCCAAGAAGTTCGACTTCCTGATTTCTTCGATGTCGATCACCGACGAGCGCAAGCAAGCGGTGGACTTCACCGACCCGTACTACTCCAACAAGCTGCAATTCATCGCGCCGAAAAACGTCGACTTCAAAACCGACAAGGCTGCGCTGAAAGGCAAGGTGATCGGCGCTCAGCGCGCGACCCTGGCCGGCACCTTCCTGGAAGACCACTTCGGTGACGACATCACCGTCAAGCTCTACGACACCCAGGAAAACGCCTACCTCGACCTGACTTCCGGTCGTCTGGACGGCATCCTCGCCGACAAATACGTCAACTACGAGTGGCTGAAAAGCGACGCCGGCAAGGCCTACGAATTCAAGGGCGACCCGGTGGAAGAAAGCGACAAGATCGGTATCGCTGTACGTAAAGGCGACGCCATCCGCGAGAAGCTGAACGTCGCGCTGAAGGAAATCGTTGCTGACGGCACCTACAAAAAGATCAACGACAAGTACTTCCCGTTCAGCATCTACTGATCCTGACCTGCCGGATCGACGTCGCTACGCAGCGACGCCGATCCCCGGCCTTGCCTGCCGCGATTTGAAAAGAAATCCATGATTATCGACCTCTACGGATTCGGCCCGGCGCTCGCCGCCGGCGCGCTGATGACCGTCAAACTGGCACTTTCGGCCCTGTGCCTTGGGCTGGTGCTCGGTCTGCTCGGCGCCTTGGCCAAGACTTCACCGTACAAGCCGTTGCAATGGCTTGGCGGCACTTATTCGACCCTGGTGCGCGGCGTCCCGGAATTGCTCTGGGTGCTGTTGATCTACTTCGGTACGGTCAACGCCATGCGCGCGCTCGGTGAGTTCTTCGGCAATCCCGAACTGGAACTCAGCGCCTTCGCCGCTGGCGTCATCGCGCTGGGCCTGTGCTTCGGCGCCTACGCCACGGAAGTGTTCCGCGGCGCGATCCTCGCCATTCCCAAAGGCCACCGTGAAGCCGGCGTGGCCCTGGGCCTGTCGAAATGGCGGATCTTCACCCGGTTGATCATGCCGCAGATGTGGCGCATCGCCCTGCCCGGCCTGGGCAACCTGTTCATGATCCTGATGAAGGACACCGCACTGGTGTCGGTGATCGGTCTGGAAGAAATCATGCGTCACGCGCAGATCGGCGTGACTGTGTCCAAACAGCCGTTCACCTTCTATATGGTCGCAGCCTTCATGTACCTGGGCCTGACCGTGCTGGCCATGACCGGCATGCACTTCCTGGAAAAACGCGCCGCACGCGGCTTCGCGAGGAGCGCTCAATGAACTGGGAAGTCATCATCAAGTGGCTGCCGAAACTGGCTCAGGGCGCGACCCTGACCCTGGAACTGGTAGCCATCGCCGTCATCGCCGGATTGCTGCTGGCAATCCCGCTGGGCATCGCCCGCTCTTCGAAGCTGTGGTACGTGCGCGCTTTGCCCTACGCCTACATCTTCTTTTTCCGTGGCACGCCGTTGCTGGTTCAGTTGTTCCTGGTCTATTACGGCCTGGCGCAGTTCGATGCGGTGCGTAACAGCTCGATGTGGCCGTACCTGCGCGATCCGTTCTGGTGCGCCACCGCGACCATGACCCTGCACACGGCGGCGTACATCGCCGAGATCCTGCGCGGCGCGATTCAGGCGATTCCGCCGGGTGAGATCGAAGCGGCGCGGGCACTGGGCATGTCCCGGCCGAAAGCGCTGTTCTACATCATCCTGCCGCGTGCCGCGCGCATCGGCCTGCCGGCCTACAGCAACGAAGTGATCCTGATGCTCAAGGCCAGTGCCCTGGCCAGTACCGTGACTTTGCTGGAACTGACCGGCATGGCCCGTACGATCATTGCCCGCACTTATTTGCCGGTAGAAATCTTCTTCGCTGCCGGCGTGTTCTATCTGGTGATGGCCTACGTGCTGGTTCGCGGCTTCAAGCTGCTGGAACGCTGGCTGCGCGTCGATGCGTGCCAGGGGCGCTGAATCTTCTTACGTGCTGACGGGCGAGGACCTGCTCGCCCGCTTCACGGCACTGGATACATTTCTCACAACGCATCAGGCGCTGTGGAAGCCTCGCCCGTTTACTCATCTGCAACTTCCGTGGGAAGCGTCCTACCCTGAGCTGGCCTTGTGGCTACGTGGACGGTCGCTGGAGGATGCGGAAAACGCCCACAACAACCCAGCCGATCTTCTGGATGCGCCGGAGCCCTTTGCTTCATTGGCGGCGTTATCGCTTGAGTTGAGTGCAGTGGGTGAATTACCTGCGCGTGATCTGGAAGCCGCCGGTCATCGCCTGAATGTCGATGTGCCCGGGCGCAAATGGCAGCAGATCGAGGCCTTCGCCAGTCGCTTGTCGTTTGCCACGCAACCGAAGCACTGGCTGGATTGGTGTTCGGGCAAAGGCCATTTGGGCCGACGCCTGCTCGGTGCCGGCCAGCAGCTCACCTGCCTGGAATACGACCCGGCGCTGGTCGCCAGCGGTCAGGTGCTGAGTCAGCGTCATCACTTGCACGCACTGCATGTCGAACAGGATGTGCTCGCAGCGGACACGGCTTTATTGCTGAACACCGAACACACCCCTGTCGCCCTGCACGCTTGCGGTGATCTGCATGTGCGGCTGATGCAATTGGCCTCCGCCGCCGGCTGCCGACAACTGGCAATTGCACCGTGCTGCTACAACCGGATCAGTCGCACTGAATATCAGGCGTTGTCCTCCGCAGGTTCACGCTCAGTCCTACAGCTCTCGCTGGAAGATCTTTCACTGCCAATGAGCGAAACCGTCACCGCCGGTGCCCGCGTCCGACGTCAGCGTGACACCTCCATGGCTCGCCGACTGGCTTTCGATCTGCTGCAACGGCAAGTGCGCGGCGTCGACGAATACCTGCCGACGCCGTCCTTGCCGAGCGCGTGGCTGGAAAAACCGTTTGCCGATTTCTGCCGCGACCTGGCAGCGCTGAAAGAGTTATCCACAATCGGCTCGCCAGATTGGGTAGCACTGGAAACCGCTGGCTGGCAGCGATTGGCCGAAGTTCGCAACCTGGAATTGCTGCGGGGACTCTTCCGACGGCCGCTGGAGCTTTGGCTGAATCTTGATCGGGCACTTTTTCTCACTGAACAGGGATACATCGTACGCCTCGGCACCTTCTGCGAAGCGCCGCTCACACCGCGCAATCTCCTGCTATTGGCCGAGCGCGCTTAAATCTTTACAGCCTGTGGATAACTCTGTTGATGGAATTCTCGTGGATCCAATATCCACGCCTGTTTCAAGCCATTAACAGCCCTGGTCATTTTTTGTTCATATGAATAAAAAACCGGTAAAACAGGGATTTGCGATTCAAATGAGAACCCGTCCACAAAATCCAGCCTAAACCCGCCTGCTTAAACGCCCGTTGTGCATAAGCCCCCAAGCAAAAGGACATAACCGCCGAATTGCGGACGCCGGCAACGGAAAATTGCACCTGCCCACCACCCTTGCTATACAGGCTCACACCGTGCCGGCAGCGCACGCACGAACAAGAAGAACCTGATCGACAGGGAGTGACCGTGACGTTCATCTCTTACGCACAGAATTTCGAAGACATCCGCCTGTGGCGCGCCCTCAAGTTCTTTGAAAACGGCTTCTACATTGATGTCGGCGCCAACGACCCGACCCATGATTCGGTCACCAAGGCGTTCTACGATCGCGGCTGGAGCGGCATCAACGTCGAGCCGATGCAGAACTTCCACGACGCCCTGCAACAGCAACGCCCCCGCGACACCACGTTGCAATGCATCGCCAGTGATAAGCCCGGCGAAGTGACCTTCTACGGCATTCCCGGCACCGGCCTGTCCACCGCCGACCCTGTCACCGCCCAGGAGCGCCGCGACCTCGGCCTCGACGTGCGCAGCCTCACCGTCAAGGCCCGCACCCTGACCTCGATCTGCGAAGAACATGCAACGGGCCGCGAAATCCACTTCCTGAAAATCGACGTCGAGGGCCACGAAGAGACCGTGCTGCGCGGCATGGACTTCAGCCGCTTCCGCCCGTGGATCATCCTTATCGAAACCCCATTCGAACGCGACCACACCTGGGAACACCTGATCACCGACGCCGGCTACACCAACGTCTGCTTCGACGGCCTTAACAGCTACTTCCTGGCCGCCGAACACCTGAACCTCAAACCCGCCTTCGACATGCCGCCCTGCCAGCTCGACAACTTCCAGCTATGCCTCGGCCACCCCTTCGCCCACCCCGTCAGCCCCAGCGAAGCCGACGCCCTGGCGCAAATCAGCGCCGCCACGCAACGCGCCGAACACGCCGAAGCCCAACTGCGCGCCCTCCAGAACAACCGCGCCTGGCTAGCGATCCAGAAACTGCGCAACGTCCTGCGCCGAGCCTGATCGGAGCCCGCGCAAAAATAGTCTGAATTCAGGGGTTTACAGAAGCAACCGAGTCGCTATAATCGTCGCCCACACGCCGGTATAGCTCAGATGGTAGAGCAACTGACTTGTAATCAGTAGGTCCCGGGTTCGATTCCTGGTGCCGGCACCATACAAGGTTCCAGAGAAGGCTTTCAAAATCTCTGGAACCCCCGAAAAACCCGCCTTCTGGCGGGTTTTTTCGTTTTGGCGTTCCATCGGCTTCCGTCAGAAACTGGTGGATTCCAACCGTTTTAAGGGTAGAGTTTGGGATACAGGTCACTTCGATAAAAGGGAGTACCCTTATGTCGCGCACCACAGCTCCGCTCTCCGACGCAGCTTGCCGCTTGGCAAAACCTACAGACCGCGCCTACAAGCTTTTCGACGGCGATGGCCTCTACCTCCTAGTCCAGCCCAATGGCCGCAAAGGCTGGCGGCTCCGTTACGTCAAACCTGACGGACGCGAAGGACTGACCTCGTTCGGCAACTACCCCGTCATTGGCCTCGCCGATGCGCGCCGCAAGCGCTTGGAAGTTAAGCGAATGCTGGCGGATGGCGTTGATCCTATAGAGACCAAGCACCAAGCCAAGGCGGAAGCCGTAATCAAAGGCAGAACCTTTGAAAGCGTTGCGCTCGACTGGCATACGGAAATGTCAGCCAAGTGGGCACCAGGCCATTCCAAGACAGTGATGAGCCGCCTCAAAACCCACGTGTTCCCGCTGATCGGCGCCCGCGCCATTGTCGACCTCGACACCCATGACCTCATGCAGCCCTTGGAAGCGATCAAGAAACGCGGAACGATAGACGTTGCTTTAAGGGTACAAAACTACCTGCAGAGCATCATGCGCGAGGCAAAGCGCCTCCGGCTTATCACCATAAACCCTGCTTACGACCTCGAAGGCTCGATCAAAGCCCCGCGGGTGGTACATCGCCCCGCTCTACCCTTATCGCGACTGCCGGAACTGGAGGAGCGGATCGACACCTATAAAGGCCGGGCACTTACCCGCCTGACGGTGATGCTGTCGCTGCATGTGTTTGTACGATCCAGCGAGCTGCGTTTCGCACGCTGGAGCGAGTTCGACCTCAAGCGCGGCACCTGGGAGATACCGGACACTCGACCTGCGTTGGAGGGAGTACCCTTTTCCACAAGGGGTACGAAGATGGCAGGGGATATCCATTTAGTACCCTTATCGCCGCAAGCAGTGGCGCTACTCGAAAAAATCCATGCACTCACAGGCAAATTCGCATTGGTCTTCGCAGGGGATGCCAAACCCTGGAAGCCCATGTCCGAAAATACCGTGAACAACGCGCTTCGGACGATGGGATACGACACCAAAACCGATATCTGCGGGCATGGATTTCGTTCGATGGCCTGCAGCGCACTGATCGAGTCAGGATTGTGGTCGGAGACGGCTATTGAACGGCAGATGAGCCACAAGGAGCGCAACAACGTCCGCGCCGCTTACATCCACAAGGCCGAGTTCATCGAGGAGCGCAGGCTGATCATGAACTGGTGGAGCCGGTACCTAGAGGCGAACCGTGAAGAGCATGTCACTCCGCATGAGTTCGCCAACCAGATTGGGGCGAATGTAACTCGGATGAAGGTGAAGCGGATCATTGATTGAGTCCGCCCGCCCTTAGATCCCTGAGGCAATCCCGCTATGGGAAGATGCCTAAGACCTCAGGGGTCAAGATCTGAAGCCCAATCCCCGACAACAGACTTGTACCCAGCAAGAAGAGAGCTACTTTCAACACCAAGCGAATACCACCGCCGAACCCTTTATGACGCAACAAGTAACTGGCAACAATCTTCCGGTAAGCATCACCGTGGCTAAACGCATAGGCGATCGCTACCGCGAAGACAAACCATGCAGCGCGCTCAGGATGAGGCATTGTGATTATGGTCAACGCCAAACCGACACAAACAAAACCAATGCTATTCACTTTCTTGAAATAGCTCTTGGCGATGGCTTCATCTTCATCGTCCAGAAAGAAATTCGGTCTCATTGATATGCTCCTTTTGAGATCACAGTGCCGATCACCATGTCATCCAGTCACAGATTAAGAACTCTCCTTGACCGTTTCCACCCGAAGCAGGCGCATTTCTCCCGCAAATCGACAGGAGCATGTCACTCCACACGAATTCGCGAACCAGACCGGAGCTAACGTCACTCGCCTAAAAGTAAAACGTGGCGCAACCGAGTAAGCGTTCGGTCTTCATATCTCAGTGATCCGCTTGTCCACGCGGGTCCATCCAAACAGGGCTGCAAAGCCGCCCTGTTTGGATGGACCTCACTTAAAAAATCTAAAGCCAACGCAACTGTCTGTGGAAAACCACAGATTTCCACCGGTGGATAATTTCATCCACAGCCGCAGAACTCCCGAAAATTGGAGTCTTGACCCGAATTATCCACAGGCGTAGAAAAGATCGGGCAAAGCGCTGTCGTTGACAGCAACCCAGGTAGCCAGAACCTTTAAGGCTACGCCACACCGTGGTGGTTCTCCCAAAGTGCGATTAGCGTCCGGCGGCTCGCACGGTCACTCACCGAGTGATGGATGCCAACTTCAGATCATTGCCATTGCGGCAAATACATCCCCCTACCCAGCTGCTCTGCAGCAACCTATCCGCTTGGCCATTTCACTGCGCCAACCTGCGCCCGTCTCTTTCTTCCGGAAAGAGACGGGCGCGCCTACCGCTGCTGCAGCCCAACTCGTACAAGGCTTTGCGGCATTCCCCCTCGTGACAATCGGCGTGACAAACACCGAAATCACCAGCAACAGCGATGCAGATGATGGTGCCGCAGCCCACGGAATGGACTGCACCTGACTGACAGTCAGGCATGCCCCGGTCATCGCATCCCTGCCTTCACCTGACTCAGGATCTCGCGGCACCGGTTTCGTCAGCCAGTGCAGCCTCCACCCGCCCACCTCTTCGGAGGTGCTCAGGAGGCCAGATCATGAGATGCCCAAGCTCCCGGTCGTAAAGAGCCGTCAGTCCCGCGTTAGTGGATAACCCTCACAGGTCGCAGGGGCCTTGATCCCTGATAACACTCAACATCCTTGGCGGGATGACGTGGGGCGAGGATCGGAGAACGGGAGATGAGGTGATTGAGATGGCATTGGTGGGTAGACGCGATGGCCGCAATTTCGGCTACGGCAGGCAATTGAGCTACGCAGGACCGCAGGCATTGAAAGACATGTTCGGCGGCGGCCACTACGGCACGGTGAAGGCACACTGTGATCGGTGGCAGGCATTCGTGAAGTGGTGCCGCTCAGATCAGGGCCCCGGTATCAATGATGCGCGGCAGATTGATCGGAAGGTATTGGCGGACTATGCGGCGTATCTGCGCGACGTGGTTAGGCGCGGTGACCTCGCCGTCAGCACCGCACAAAATCGGCTTTCCAGCGTTAACAGGACCATGGCGGCGCTTCGCGGTGATCAGTACGTGAAGTTGCCAAGTCCGAGCAAGGCGTTGGGTATGCAGCGTACCGGGGTCCGTCACTCGGTTCCGCAGGGCCAAGACCGCGAACAGGTTAAGCAGGTCGTCAATGTGCTTTGCAACCATCATCAGCTGCGGGCCGCCGCGATTGTTCTGTTGGCGCGAGCCACCGGCATGCGCTTGCGTGAGGCCATATTGGCTGACCTGCCACGGCTAAGCCGTGAAGCTAAGAACTTCGACAAGATCAATATCCAAGACGGTACGAAAGGTGGCCGCTCCGGCACCTCGGCGCCACCTTGGATTGCGGTGGATGACTATGTACTTGATGCGCTTGCATTGGCGGAGCAGGTGTCGCCTCTGGGTAGCCGCAACTTGATTGCGCCAAATGAAAGCTACTTGAACGTGTTGCAGGAAGTCGTCCGCCCGGCGCGGGACATCCTTCATGCACAGAATCTTAAAGCCCTCCACGAGTTACGAGCAGCGTTTGCATGTGAAAGCTATGAACGGATCACCCATCACCGCGCACCTATCAACGGCGGTGATTGCTCTCGGATAGATCGGCGCCTTCATTTTGAGGCTCTGAGGCAAATCAGCTATGAGCTGGGACACGGTCGAATCGACGTGGTCGCCGCCTACATTGGGGGTAGGCATGAGTAAGCCATTCGATATGGAGATATTTTTAGCTGGGGTATTGACCGGGTCACACGCGACGCGGGAACGTCATTTGCGTCAGTCCAAGATTATCCAAGCAGAGATTGCAGAACGCTGGCAGCGGCTGACGCCATGGACTTGGCAGAGAAAGCATGTTGCGTGGTTTCTCGATCATCGGCTAGGTCGGCGCAGTGAGGCGACACGGTATTACTATTTACTGACTGTACGTCTGCTCACTCGTCGTTTAGCAAAATCATGGGTTTTCAAACTCTGAGTGAGATTCAGGTTTGGATAGTTACGGACGACAGCAATAGACCCAGCGATGACACTACCGCCAAGCAAAATGATGACCTACAGGGAAGCTAAGGGTAGTCACAATTCGTCCCCTAACTCGGTGTTTCCGTCTACGAAAGGAGCTATATTGTGATTTCCACCCTTTCAACCTGGATGAACGATGACGAACCGAAATGGAAATTACTGCGCGTTCTATGTTGCAGAGCCGTTCAACGAAAGCTCACTTAAAGCTCACGCCACTCCCGACTTTGTTTATTACAACATGTTGCGTGCATGGAAGGGTAAAGACTCAGCCTTCCCTTTCAACGACTCGCATGCCAAAACCTATAGCGTCAGGGACGGCAGTGACTGGGAAGCTACTTTGAAGCCTAGATTGCGCCAGCGCCTACAGGTTTCGAAAAACATCATTCTATTTCTAAGCAACTCCACTATTGAGTCGAAAGCGCTTAAGGAAGAAATCGAGTATGGTATCAGCAACCAAGGACTGCCGGTGATAGTCGCATATCCTGGATTTGATCTTCTCTTGAGCAATGGAAGTTTGAAAAAAGAAGTCAAAGATCTTTGGAATAAGCTTCCAACATTCAAGAGACTGATGGACGGAGTGCCAACACTTCACATTCCTTTGCAAAAAGACGCAATCACAAAGGCTTTAAGCAACTCTAATTTCTCGCTCTCGACTAAGTGCAAACCTAGCATCTATCGCTATGACGAATGATGACTGAGCTAAATTGGCGACTGCTTAGGAGAGCATTGTGAAAAAAGTAGATTTTTTTGATCGGCAATTGGTAAAGGATTTTAAAGAAAGAATTTCAACGGTGAGTACTGTCTTCTCACTTTTTTTGATTTTCGTAGAGATCCCTTCTGACAAAAAAGCTGCTGCGGGATGTATTTTTGTTTTAGCCCTAATTATTTTATATATAATTCTGTGGCAGCGCGCGAACAAGCTAAACCTGGTTGAGCTTGACATTGAAGGAAGCAAAGTAACAATAAAAAGCGGCGATATTTTTTCGGAGCGCGGACTTAAGGTTATTGCCTTTAATGAATATTTTGACACAGTGGTTGACGACAAAATAATCTCTGCACACTCTTTAAATGGTGTATTCATAAATCACCACTTACCTGCAACACTAGCAAAACTCGACCAACACATAGAGAACTATGCATTTGATGCGGATGAGCTTGCCGAACGCAATGATGCACGAGCGGAGGGCAAGAAGCAACGCTACAACATAGGCACTCTATGTGTATATGACGATTTCATTCTCGCTGCCTTTTCAAAATTTGATAAGAGCAATCGTGCGGTTTTGACTATGCCAGAATACTTAGAATTTTTAATTAATTTCTGGGATAGGATAAATAAGGTCTACGCCCAACAAAGCGTGTCCACGCCAGTGTTCGGCTCGGGAATCACCAGAATAAAAGAACATAAAAATATTACGGACGAAGATCTTCTGAAAATAATGCTATGGACTTTTCGAATTAGTGAAATGCGCTTCAAATACCCGGCAAAACTTACCATCGTCGTTCACAAAGACAAAATGGCCAGTATTAACCTTCTTGATATTAAGTCAGTAAGAAACGGAATATAAGAAACTCAGAGACGATACCATCACTGGCATTCGCTTAAGCCTTAGTATCCTCTTCTGGGTGAAAGCAGCCATTTTCAAAATGGCTGCCTCCGAATCATAACTAATTATTGCTATTGCAAGGTTCTACGCAATGAAGGCGAGACATTACTGATCGCGCAGTCTCCACCGAGAAACCAGGTGACGGAAATTTTTCGCCCACCCGCAAGAATTCTCAAGCAGTGCTCAATCAGAAACGGGGTCAAGTCAAGACACTTTTTAATTTGTGAAAAACTCGTGCAACCATTGTTCACAATCGCGGAAACAACTGAGCTAAAAACAGCGTCATAATTGCTCACATGCTCACGAGCATACAATTCAAATCCTGCATCAGTGAGCGCTATGGACGGCATTTCGCCTCCAAGAAAATGCTGAAGCTCAAACGTGCCGTGTTCACCGAGAAACTCAATGGAGTCTCTAAGCTGGTGCTCAGGCATAACCAACTCGCCATCCTTGCAAAATGCTGAAATGTTTATGTGTCTCGAGCCTGTTTTTATCGCGAAATCACATGCAAGCTTGCACACCAAGCTGTCCACGTTATTATGCCCCGCGACACTTACACCGAAGCTGCCCACGTATGCTGGTGGCTTACCCAAAGCTGGCTTGTCTGAAACACCAAAGATTGAAGCAATAATGCGCTCAAGACTTGATTGATAGGATGCAGTATCTTCAATACTCTCCCAAAGTGTAGACTTTAACGCTTCAGGAACTTCGCAATCGTCAATTACGACAGGAATCAACTTACTTCCAGTATTGATTCGCTTTACACAAGCAGCATCGAGCTCATACTTAACCCAAGGTTTACTAACGCTATTTTTTGAGAGAACTACAATTACTGCCTGAGCATCTTTGATCCCCTCGTCAAATATCTTTGTAACAAGGCTGTCGCCAGGAAGCATCTCCCACTTATCGAGCCATGCGTCAACTCCATGGGCTCTGAGCTGCTTCGCAAAGTCCAACACGAACCGATCCTTATCCTCACTCGCGTGACTTACAAAAACCTTGGGAGACATATCCATTCTCGTGTTTTGATGATTGCGAATTATGAGCACAATTGGTGAAAAATCGCTACAAAATAGCACTCCTAGGTTAGCGTAGCGTTCTCAGCGCGTCGGATGCGAAGCGCGGTAGGCAGAACGCGCTCAGTTGGAGGTGACGACTGCTGTGGATTGTACCAACTGCATCTTTGAGTCCCTTGCTACTTGCCGTGCCCCAATAATGAAGGCGCGAGAGGCTGTCGTGTGTTGAGGGCAACCGCCCCTTAGTTAAGCTTTTCTTGCATGTATGAAAGCTCGGGCGAGGTATGAAAGGGTAGTTTTAGAGATAGCGCTCCATGCCTTTAAATATAAAATGCCTATAAATCATGTAGTTATGAACATTTTCGACTCCTGGTGCCGCACCATACAAAACAAAGCCCCTTTAGAAATGCAGGGGCTTTGTTGTTTCTGGAGTGTCCACATTTCGTCCACACTTCCGATCATCGGCAACCGTGTTGCCAGTTTCTAGTCGAAACAATCCGTAGACGATTTCACCTCAGGCTGACTGCAAGTACCGCAATGCTTCCGGATGCTGGCTAGCAACACGTAACAGTGTCTGTGCTGCACCTGTCGGCTGCCTGCGGCCTTGCTCTCAATCCTTCAACGTCCGCAAACTCACGCCGATCAACTTGGCAAATGCACTTTGCGAAACACCCACTTTAGCGGCCGCCGGAAGTGGCACCTCTGTCACACAGGCTGCTTTTCCCGCCTTCATTTGGCGGACAGAGTCCAGAAAGTCCTGCTGGAATTGCTCCAGTTCATTGACCATCGCTGATTTGTCCTTCAGTTGCTTGGTGATCAAAGGGTATAGATTTCTTCCAAGAACATCAGCCCGCCACCACCTAGCCACGATTGCGCACAAACCACACCCAAGCTACCGTCAAACCCATCGCTGCCAATTCAGCGACCGGGCCTGAGAACCCGCGTAAGATGCAGGCGCACCAGCGCCCCAACCCACGTTTGCCGGCGTTTTTTTGTGCCTGCATTTCCGTGCAATGGCGGCTGTGCGTGGGAGGTCCTCGGACCTGCCGGGTTCCTGTATCTCCGGTTTCTCAGCCTGCGCATAGCTGCCACCCTTTCGCCTGAGAACGAAGTGGCAGCGCTCATTTGATACAGGGAGTTTCACAAATGATTAGCATCGATCCGTCCAAGGTCTGCCCTTTCCACCTTCCAGCAAACGGTAGGTGAAGCCATGACCAATCCCCACGATCTGAAAACCCTCGGCCTCACCCATTTTTTCTTCCACTCCAATCACGCACTCTTCCGCACCAACCCCGGCGTGCCGGTCGTCACCGCCCTCTCCCACGCCTCCCATCTGCTCCACATTTCCAAACTACTCACATCAGATACTTCCGCCGCCAACGACCCAGAACTCCACACCTGCGCCTCGCAATATTTGCAGGAGTTGAGCAAGGCGCTGGTCGATGACGCGGTCAAAGTGCTGAGTCCAGATCCGTAAACCGTCGCCCACAAAAAAGCCCTCGCATCGCTGCAAGGGCTTTGTGTTACCGCATCAATCAGTGCCCAGCGCTCTGCCCGCCATCCACATGCAGAATCTCGCCAGTCACAAACTTCGCGTTATCGAGATACACCACCGCCTGCGCAATGTCGTCGATCTCGCCCATGTGCCCAACCGGGTGCAGCGCGCCCAGTGCCGCATGGGTTTCCTCGCCATGCATCGGCGTCTTGATGATGCCCGGCGATACCGCGTTCACCCGGATTCCGCGCTTGGCGTATTCGATGGCCAGGGATTTGGTGGCGGCGTTGAGGCCGCCCTTGGTCAGCGACGCCAGGACCGAGGGTACGCCGTCGAGCGCGTGGTCGGTCAGGCTGGTGGTGATGTTGACCACGTGGCCCTTGCCCTGTTTTTCCATTTCGGCGATGGCCAGTTGGGTGATGTAGAAGAAGCCGTTGAGGTTGACCGACAGCACCGCCGCGTAGTCTTCCGGGGTGTAGGCGGTGAACGGTTTGGCGACGAAGATGCCGGCGTTGTTGACCAGGGTGTCGATGCGGCCGAAGCGGGCCACGCCTTCGCTGATCACGCGCTGTGCGGTGGCCGGGTCGCCGATGTCGCCGGCGATGGTCAGGATCTGCGGGTCGTTCGACGGTTTGATCGAGCGCGAGGTGGCGACAATGTTGTAGCCCAGCTCACGGAAGGCTTTGACCATGCCTTCGCCCAGACCTTGGGAAGCACCAGTGATGACGACGGTTTTTTTCGAGTTGCTCATGATGAAATCCTCAATCAATAAGTAGGTGTTGAATCAGGCGGTAGCCAGTTGTTTCAGCATTTGTTCGTAGTACTCGACCGATTGCGAACCGGACACCAGGTGCTTGCCGTTCAGGATCAGCGCGGGCACCGAGTTGATTCCGTGCTGCCGGTAAAACGCTTGCAGTTGCCGTACTTCACTGGCGAATTCGTCGTTGGCCAGCACCTTGCGGGCCCTCGCTGCATCCAGTCCCGCTTCGGTCGCCAGACGGATCAGCGTCGGGTGATCGTTGGGGTTGTCGCCGTCGCGGAAGTAAGCGCGCAGCAGGATCTTTTTCAGCGCGATCTGTCGCCCTTCCTGCGCCGCCCACATCAGCAATCGGTGGGCATCGAAGGTGTTGTGAAAGTGCGTGCGTTTCTCCAGGTCGAACTCGAAACCGATGGCCTTGCCGCGCTCGATCTGCATCTTCTTGCCGGCGGCGACGTCTTCGGCGGTGCGGCCGTATTTGCGCATTAGGTGCTGCACGGCCGGTTCGCCTTCGGCGGGCATGTCCGGGTTGAGTTCGAAGGGCTTGTAAGTCAGCTCCACCGCAACCTCGCCGGCCAGATTGCCGATCGCCTGCTCCAGCGCTGTCACCCCGAGTGCGCACCAGGGGCACACCACGTCGGAAACGAAATCGATGGTTACGGTCGGGGTCATGACTGGCCCCGTTCCGCCAGTTGTCGGCGGTATTCGGTGGTGGTGATGCCGGCGTAGCCCCAGTTATCGGTGTCGACTTCTTCGATCACGATGTGGGTCAGGTCCGGACGTTTGTTGAGGACGCGTTCCAGGGTTTCAGTGATTTCGGCGATCACCTGAGCTTTCTGCTCACGGGTAACACCGTCGCGGGTGATGCGTACGCTGACAAATGGCATGACGACTACTCCAGTGACCTGCCCTCGGGATGATGGTCAGGTGTTGGAGCTCAATTTAGGCGTGCGGCGGGAGGGGAAAAAGTAGGGGGGGGGTACTTCATTTGTGAGGTGGTGTAATGAATTGACAATCCGAAGTTCAGTAACAGAGAATCCCCCCAAGAGCGCGAAACCGGCTGCCATCAGGTGGCGATAGCCGGCGTTAGGAACCCCGTTGATGACCTGAAAATCAGCGTTCGGGTGAGACCTCTTCTCCCCTGCTTGAGGGAGCAGAATATCGAGCGACTTCAACAAAAAAGCCGACAGTGATGTCGGCTTTTTTGTGTGCGCTATTTGAACAGTTCGGAGTGAGTACCCAAGTCAACGAAGGTGATCAAATCTGGGCGTGTGTTTTCGTAAATCATCAAAAAGTCACCGCCGATGTGACACTCGCGAAATCCAGACCAATCACCGTTCAGAGCATGATCCACATACTCCGCAGGCAACTGTTCGCCCAAAAACAACATGACCATCACCTTACGAACTTCATTCATATCTCGACGCCCGGCACGCTCGTAACGATCCCAGGACTTCTTGAACTCGGACGTTTGTGAAGCCTGCTTAGGCCGTTCAGCGCGTTTTTGTCTTTTCTCCGGTTTCGCCATCGGCAGCCCTCAGCATCTCGTCTATCGAGTCGAAACGCTGGCGAATATCTCGTGCTTCCATCATCGCGCGGGCGGTCTTCTCTGAAGGGACGCGCACCTCAAAGGGCAAGCCTTGGGTCGCAACGACCTGACGGAGAAACAGACGCATGGCATCACTAATACTGAGCCCGCAAGCGTTCAAAACCTCAGTGGCACGCGCCTTCAAATCCTCATCAATGCGGCAACGCACATCGGTGGTTTTCAGTAGTGCACCCATTTCAATTACCTCATTGTGATTTTGTAGCTACATCGGCGCTACCTCTGCATTGTGGTCAGGGGATTCGTTTTGGGTCAATGTGAAGTTGATATACGGGGCCTCACCGTCGTAACTCACTGCCATTTCATCCGCTTTGACAAAGGTCCGCTATCAGCCCAATCGCCAATTTCCCTGAGATGAATCTGCTCACCGTGCAGGCATAACGTGTGAACCCTGTCAGTCGTTTCTCTTGATGAACCCGTCCAAACGCACCCAAACCGTGCACTTTTTTTGACCCCAATCACCCCCGCGTCACCAAAAACCCCGATCCTGTGTCAGCCTCCAGCCATCGGCAGGGACATCAATTCGCTACTAATTGCGCGACAACTATGCTCAGGTGCAGGAATATAGCCGGCAAATGGCGCCGTTCAGGCCGTCACGTACACAACAATACCCAGCCCACTTCAGAGGGCATTACCCATGGATAGCAGAACCTTACGCAACCTGATGCGCATCGTGCAGACCGGCTCCTTGTCGGCCGCAGCCGAGCATTCGTGCCTGACTGTGCAGGCCCTGGCCGCGCAATTGAACAAGGTCGAAGAGCAGTTCGGTTTCCGCTTGTTTCGCCGTTCCAACAAAGGACTGACGCTGACGCCGCAAGGCACGGAGCTCACGCCTTATATGGATCGGGTGCTGATTGCCACGCGGCAGATGGAAGAGAAAGTCGAGGCGTTGAAGGTGCCTGGACAGCGCACGTTGAAAGTGGCGTTGAACACCACGCTGGACCCGGATTTCAACCGGCGATTGATCGGACGCCTGATCGAGGTGTTTCCCGATTATCAGATGGAATTCAGCTACGCCGAGTCGATGGAAAACCTCAGCAAGCTGAAGAACGAGGACTTCGACCTCGCGGTGCTGATCGGCCCGCAGCGTCCGGGTTTGCCGAGCATTGTCCTGCCTGAAGTGCAGGTGCAGGTGGTCGGTGCTCATTGCGGTCAGGAGAACGATCCGCTGACGTTGCTCGGCAACAAGTTTCAGGTGCGTCCGGCAGAAGATTGTCCGTATTCCCACAGCTTTTTGCGTTTTCTCGACGCCGGGCTGGGCAATCACGAGAACAGCCAGCGGACGATTTACTCCTGCAGCGAAACGCTGACCCTGTCGCTCATCACGCAGATGGACGCCGTCGGCATGGTCTCTCGCGAGGCCGCGCAGAAGAACGGCCTGACGATTTTCCCCGGGTTCGAGGATTTCCTCGAAGTGCGCCTGGCGGTGAATAACCCGGATCTGTCCGGACAGGCGTTGAACGACGTGGTCGATCTGCCGCTACATGAACGAGCCGAGCGCAATGTACGCAGCCGTCCCAACCGCCACACTGAGAAAGAGGTTTTTGCTGAAATACGCACATAACAGCGTCGGAATCGCTGCATAGAATTCCGGGCGATCGAGCTGTATGTGCTGATCCTTGATCAACAAGGGTGTCAGGCTGATCGCAGCTACGATCGCCACCGGCAGGTATTCCAGCGCCCGGGCGACGAAGGGCGGCCAGTGCTCGGTGTTGACTTGCAGCGGCAAGGCCCGTGGCAGGAAGGTCACGGCCATCATCAGCGCGACCACCAGGATCAGGAACGTTTGGTCAGGCATACACCCACTCCGCAGCCCACAAACGTGGCGATGAAAACGTTGAACGGCGAGCTGCCAACCAGGCTCAGCGCGCCCATGCAGACCACCGCGGCCAGGGCGGCGATGAGCTTGTTGCGGGTGTTGCACAGCGAGACCAGCACGTAGAGCATCATCGCGGTCAGTGCGTAATCGAGCTGGTATTTGATCAGGTGCGAGGCGTACTGCGCGCACAGGGCCCCGAGCAATCCGCCAATCACCCAGGAGGTGTGGCAGAACAGGTTGAAGCCGATCAGATAACGGATGTTCACCGGCGCACCGGTGCCCAGCTTGACGCTGTGGAAGGCGAACGATTCATCGGTCAGGCCGCCGGCGTAGCACCAGCGCTCCATGCGGCTCAGGCCCAGCGCCCGCAGGGCCTTCGCCATGTAGACCGACATCAGCATGTGCCGCGCATTGATCAGAAACGTGGTCAGCACGATGGTGGTCAGCGACGCCCCGCTGCTGATCAGCGCCAGCGCCGCGAATTGCGAAGCCCCGGCATACACGAACAGACACATCGCCACCGGCAGCCACAGCGGCAGCCCGGCGTTGACCGCCATCAGCCCGAACACGAACGACACGGTGAAATAACCGGCCACCACCGGGCTGGCTTCGGCAAAGGTGCGCGACGGCTGACGGTCGACCATCAGCGGCGCACTGCCGGATGTTTCATTCATAGATCCCTCTCAAATGTCCGTTCGCCGTGAGGTTCGCAGAAACCCTGGGCAGTCCAGAAACGCTTGCCCGCGAGGTTAGCATCATCGACGAACAGGAACATCCGCAGCACACCGACCCGTTTCATGTCGGCCGACGCCGCTTCCACCAGCCGCTGGCCAACGCCCTGGCTGCGATAGCGCGCACTGACCGCCAGATGGTTGATCGTGCCGCGACTGCCCAGCATGCCGCCCAGCACTGCGCCGACGATCTCGCCTTCGACATCGAAGGCCAGATACGCCGTGGTGGTTTTCTGGATCAGCACGCCGCGCAGGCACTTGGCGTCCTGCCACTCACAGAACGACACCTCGTCGAACTGGCGGAAGAAGCGCTCCATGCGCTGCGCGTCCTTGGCCGTCGCGCGCCGCAGCACCACGGGCGTCGAGCATTCGACGCCGTCTACTTGAGTGATCTGATTAGCGAACAATGTCGAAAGCGGTCCCGGGCCGCGAGAAGGAAATCGCCAGAATCTGCCGGTACGCCATGGCATGGGAGTGGGTGTTGCGCGCCGGTGTCACGTAGTGGCGCATGTCACGATCGAGGAAGTAAGTGGTGTCGAGAATTTCCTGGTAGGTCGTCGACGCCAGTTGCTGCTCGTGAATATCGTACAGACGGCTTTCGGCGCCCTCGACATTGTTGCGACCCCAGAAGTGCACGCCGCTGAACGGATAACCGTCGCAGTGAATGCCTTCCGGCGTGATTTCCAGTTGTTTGCCCGGTTTGATCTCGATACGGATCTGATGGATCTGGCACTGCCAGATTTCCTCGTGCAGCTCCTCCGGCAACACGCTTTTGTACACTTCGAAATCGGTGTCGATCAGGCTGCGCATCACCGGCGAAGTAATCACTTCATCCGAGAAGTCCTGGAAGTGCCGCACAACGCCGCCCACATAGGCGTTGTTTTCCTTGGATTGCACGTAGGCGCGATGCTCAAGCTGCTTGAGTTCGCGAGTCTTGGGGTTGTATTCAAAGTCGCTGTAACGACGGTAACGCATGCCGGCTTCGGCCTGACCGTAGTAACTGTCAGGCTCCATGTTTTCCCAACTTTTGGTCAGTCTGACGAAGTCGGCGAAATGACCGTAGAGATTGAAGTCAGCACCCTGCACATTGGCGTACTTGTCACGCCGTAGCGATTCGCCCACTTCTCTGGTTAAAACGATCATTACCAAATTCTCCGCTGCATTGAGCGGCCTAATCTATTAGGTGGAGAATTTGCGTCCATGAGAAAGAATTTCAGGCATTTAAAGCCCTGTTTGAAACGCGATTTGAAACCGCCTGAAAGTGCATTTCAAATGACAAAAACACGGGTTTTTATGCTTTTTCCAGAAAAAACGTCAAAAAAAAACCCCGAACCAGTCGGGGTTTTTTATGGCGTTTCGCAGCCTTAACCGATCATCAGAAGATGTTGATCGGGTAATCCACGAACACACGCAGCTCGTTGCCGCTGACGTTGTATTCGCTGGATTTCTGCGAAACACGCAGGATCGAGCTGCGCAGTTTCACGCTCAGGTCTTTGGCCGGGCCACTTTGCACGACGTACTTGAACTGGTTGAAGATTTCGCGCTCAGTGCCGCCTTCGCTGGTGGACGTGGTGATGTTGTCGCCACGCACGTATGCGAAGTTGTAGCTCAGACCCGGTACGCCGAATGCGCCGAAGTCCAGGCCGTAGCCCAACTGCCAGCTGCGCTCGTCTTCAGCGTTGAAGTCCGACCAGTAGGAGTTGGCCAGGTAGATGGTGTTGCCACCGTCACCCACGCGACCTTGACCTTTCTGGTAGCCGCCGTAGGCGTAACCCAGGTTGCTGTCGCCGGTGGAACGCTGGTGCGCCACGGTGAACGAGTGCGGACCGGTGGCGAAGGTCGCTGCCAGGCTCCAGATCTTGTTGTCGTCGCCGGTCACACCGTTTTCGCGGACATAGGAGTTGTCCAGCTTGGTGCGGTAACCGTTGAAGTCCAGGGTCAGGGACTGATCCTTGTCGATCGGGAACACGTAGTTGGCGTTCACGTATTGCTTCTTCAGCACGTCTTCGACGTCGGAAGCGTACAGCGCAGCCTTGAACTGTTCGGTGAACTGATAGCTACCGCCCAACACGTTGATCGACTTCAGACCACCGCTGTCACGGCCTTCAGCGCTCTTGCGCGATTCGGCGGTGAAACGACCGGCATCCAGTTGCAGACCTTTGATCTCTTTGGAAGTGATCAAGGTACCGGTGTAGCTTTCCGGCAGCAGACGCGAGTTGTCGTAGTTCAGCACCGGCAGGGCCGGCATCTGGTCGCCGTAGGTCAGGGTGGTGTTGGACAGGCGGAATTTCACCGCTGCGCCGCCCTTGGACAAGTCGTTGGCCGGGTGGCCGCTGTCGCCCTTCTTGAAGAAGTCGATACCTTGAGCGCCGCTGCGATCTTCGCTGCGCTCCAGGTTCAGGGCGTACAGACCGAATGCGTCAACACCGACACCGATGGTGCCTTGGGTGAAACCGGACGAGAACGTACCGATGGCCGCTTGGCCCCACTCGGATTTGTCCTTGTTGCCGTCTTTATAGTCACGATTGATGTAGGCATTGCGCAGCAGCACTTTGAGGCTGCTGTCTTCAACAAAACCCTTGGACTCGGCCTGGTCGTTAGCCATGGCCTGAGTGGCGCTCAACATCCCCAATGCGATCAGACTGATCCGCTTGTTCAACATTTTGTTTTCCTTATTACGGGTTGAAACGCGCTGTGTCGAACGGCTGAAACGGCGCTAATGCACTCTTTTTTCACCCCGAAACAAAAAGGCCCGCCCACGACAAAGTCATGGCGGGCCTTTTTATTATTTTTGAGTCATGGCGGTTGGCCACAGGCGTTGGGCCGAATCGTAGCCGCGCCCTGAACAATGTGTCAATTTCAAGAATCGTCTTTAAATAGGCGAAAAACGTCTAAAAAAAGTAAATTTTGCGCTAAGCACTTGCCGGGAAACACCTGTAATCAGGGATTTGATGTCGACTCAAGCGCAGCCGTCGAGGCCGCAGACCGGCAGGGTTTCCGACGGTGATGCAGTGGCAGACGACTCGCTCAACCATTGCGCAAAAGCCTGCGGTTTGCCGAGCCATGGGCCGATATCGATCAGTGTGAACTGGCCGTTCTGTTCGAGCGCGAAGGTTGGAAAGCCTTGGCCGCCGAGTTTCGCCAGCAGTGCGCGGCTGTTCTTTATATGTTGATCCGTGTCGGTCGCTTGCAGTGTTTTGCGAAAAACGTCCGCCTCCAACCCCAGCTCCACCGCACATTCCACGAGCACGGCTTCATCGGCAATTCGCCGGCCTTCTACATAGTGTGCGGTTTGCAAACGACCCAGCAGTTCCAGGCCACGCCCATCGATGCTTTCCGCTGCCATTACAGCGGCAATCGGTGGTGCGGAATCAAAGACTGCCGTGTGATCGCGCAACAGACCTTCGAAATAGGCTTCGCCGAACGGCTGACCGGTGTATTCGGCGATGCGCCGATCATGCGGCATCACGTAATTGCGCAATTGCGGCGAAACGCTTTGGCGATTGGCACCGGTCATCATGCCGCCCGCGTGGGCGATCACCGGCAGCACTTGTTGTGCGGCTTGTACCAGCGGTTTGGCGCCATAGCACCAGCCGCACAGAGGGTCGTAAATGTAGTGAAGGGTCATGGGAAGGCTCCGGGAAATCGATGACAGCCACGTTAGTCCCTCGGCCGTTGCGGAAAAACGCCGAAATGGCTTTCAGTCTGTTTCGGCAATCGGTCGAATGCGATTGTTGTCCGCCCGGATACAAGCCAGAAACAAATTGACACAATCAAACCACGGAACTTTCCCGGAATAATTAACGGAAGCAAATGCAAAGCATTACCATTCGCGCGCTCGAATTCTTCCACCCTTTCGGATGCGCTTTTCAATGCCTGCCCCGTTCCGTCTCATGCCCGTCACGCTTGGGCTTTCTGCCTTTTTGTCCTCTGGTTTCGCTTACTCCGCGACCGAGCTTCCCGCCACTTCAATCAGTGCCGAATCGCAGGCTGACGACCCGCGCGTGAAGATCAGCAACACCGCGACCCGCACGTCCACCCCGGTGCGCTACGTGCCGCAGGCGATCGATTCGATCAAGACCGCCAACGTCGCGGATTACGGCATCAATGACATCGAAGATGCCCTGAGCGGGATTCCCAATGTCAGCGGCGGAGGCGACACGCGCTTCGACAGCCTGCGCATCCGTGGTTTCGACGCCAGCAACGACTTCTATCTGGACGGCATCCGCGACGACAGCCAGTACAAACGCGACCTGCACAACATCGAACGCGTCGAAGTACTCAAGGGCCCAGCCGCCGTGCTGTACGGCCGTGGCAGCCAGGGCGGGATCGTCAACCGCGTCAGCAAGGCACCCGAGTTCGGCCGCCGCTCGACCATCGAGGCCCAGGGTGGCAGCGAAGATCTGCGCAGTCTGTACGCCGACCTCAGCGCCGACCCGAGCGAAAACATCAGCCTGCGCCTGAACATGGGCAACATGGACGAAAACAGCTTTCGCGATGGCGTCAGCGGCAACCGCCAACTGTTCGCACCGTCGATGAGCTGGCAGCTCACGCCTGACCTGAACTGGCTGGTGCAATACGAATACAGCCGCTACAACCGCACGCCGGATCGCGGTGTTCCCGGAGTCGGCGGGCGTCCGGCCGACGTTAGCCGGGACACGACCTACGGCAATGATCACGACTTCATTGATGACAAGGCACAGTCCCTGCGCTCGAAACTGAGCTATGAAATCAACGACAACTGGCAGCTGCGCCACACGCTCGGTGTGTTCAAGCTCGACAGCGATTTCGACAACACCTACCTCACCGGTTTCGACGCGAAGACCAACAAGGTCACCCGCCAGCACTGGCAACAGGATCTGACCACCCGCAACGTCTTCAACAACGTCGAACTGGAAGGTGGATTCGATACCTTCGGCCTCGAGCATCGCCTGCTGACCGGGATCGAAACCGGCAGCCAGCGCCGCGACCCGACGCTCTATAACGCGGCCACCGGCCGTGGTACCCAACCGGTGCCGTCGCTGGACCTGTACAACCCCAACCGCGACCTGCGCCACACCGGGCGCATGCAGGTGTCGAGCAGCAGCCACACTGAAGTCGAAAGCCGCGCGATCTACGTTCAGGATCAACTGCGCCTTAACGATCAATGGCAATTGCTCGCCGGCCTGCGCTACGACACCTTCGACATCGAGTCGACCAACAAGCTGCGCAACATTTCCGAGGACCGCGACAGCCACAGCACCAGTCCGCGTTTCGGCGTGGTCTGGACGCCGCTGCAGAACCACTCGTTCTACGCCTCGTGGACCAAGACGTTTTCGCCGGTCGGCGGCGGTCTGATCGGTATCACACCGGGAGCACCAGGCAACACCAACGACCTGAGCCCTGAGCTGACCAAGCAGAAAGAAATCGGCGTGAAGAGCGACTGGCTCGACGATCGTCTGAGTACCACCCTCGCCGTCTACGAGCTGGAGCTCTACAACCGTCGCACCACCGATCCGAACGACCCGACCCTGACCGTGCTCAGCGGCCTTCAGCGCTCGCGCGGGATCGAACTCACCGGCACCGGCAAGATCGTCGGCAACTGGTACGTGCGCGGTGGCGTCGGCGTGCAGGACGCGACCATAGAGAAGGACAACAACGGCCTGGAAGGCAAACGCGTCAACAACGTGGCCAAACACAACGGCAGCCTGTTCCTGACCTGGAAACCGGAAATGGGCTGGTACGGCGAAACCGGCCTGACGCTGGTCGGCCAGCGTTACGCCGACAACGCCAACACCACCGTGTTGCCGGGCTACGGTCGCTGGGACGCCCTGGTCGGCTACCGCCACAAGGACTGGGACCTGCGCGCAGCGCTGAACAACATCACCGACCGCGAGTACTACTCGTCGGCCACCAGCGCGTTCCAGATCCAGCCAGGCGCCCCGCGCAGCCTGGTCATGACCGGCACCTACAGTTTCTGATTCACGCCCATAAAAAAAGCGCTGCCATCCCGGCAGCGCTTTTTACAATCCTTGTCTGTTCTTCTTATCCTTCCATCACATCCCACAATGCGTCCAGTTCGGCCTCGCTGAACAGGCCAGCGGGGTAACGCTCGATCATCATCCGGCGCGGATCAGGTTCCCTGATCTGACGCGTTCCATTGGACTTCAACCAGTGCGCGACAATCTGGAGCGACTCACTATTTACAGCCATGGGATGCAACGTCCGCTCGCTGATTACGTTCACTTCGGCGTTCATTTCAGCGCTCTCTCCCCGTTCGTGAGCGGCTAAGTTATCCAAGGTTTATGACAGAACTGTTGAAGTTCTCCCCCCTCCCTAGTGCGTCATGAGCGATACAAGAGCTATGCCAATGTGTTGGAAATGCCGACAGGCGGACATAAAGAAACCCGCAGTCCTGACGGGCTGCGGGTTTCTCTTCAAGCGTGGGCAACAAATGACTGCCCGGTCGATTTTTCAATCAACTCAAGCTGTTACATCCGCACTCACTCTTTGTGCGGAGCGGGTTGCTGTTGGGTAAGGCAGTGAATATTACCGCCGCCCAGTAACAGTTCGCGGCCCGGCACCATCACCACTTCGTGCTGCGGGAACAGGTTCTGCAGGATTTCCCGGGCCGGGGCGTCCATCGGATCGTCGAAGCTTGGCGCGATGATGCCGCCGTTGACGATCAGGAAGTTCACGTAGGAACCGGCCAGACGCACGCTCGGGTTGCGCTCCTGAGTACCATCCACCGGGTCCACGCCCGCGCATTCCTCTTCGGTGGCAAACAGCGGCCCCGGGATCGGCATCTTGTGCACCGTGAACGGGCGGCCCTTGGCGTCGGTGCTGCTTTCCAGCACTTTCATTGCGGCCTGGCAGCGCGGGTAGTTCGGATCCTGCGGATCGTCGGTCCACGCCAGCAGCACTTCGCCCGGACGCACGTAGCAGCAGAAGTTATCCACATGGCCGTCGGTTTCGTCGTTGAACAGGCCATCGGGCAGCCAGATGATCTTGTCCACAGACAGGTTTTCGCTGAGCACCGCTTCGATTTCCTCGCGGCCCAGGTGCGGGTTGCGATTGCGGTTGAGCAGGCATTCTTCGGTGGTGATCAGGGTGCCTTCGCCGTCGACGTGAATCGAGCCGCCCTCAAGCACGAAACCTTCGGTGCGATAGCGCGGGCTGCGCTCGATTTCAAGGATCTTGCCGCCGACCTGGGAATCGCGGTTCCACGGCGAATACAGACCGCCGTCAAAGCCGCCCCAGGCGTTGAAGTCCCAGTTCACACCGCGCACTTCGCCGCTGTTGTTGATCACGAAGGTCGGGCCGCTGTCGCGGACCCAGGCGTCATCGCTGGACATCTCGACCACGCGGATATTCGGCACGTCGAGGCGAGCGCGAGCATTTTCGTACTGACCGGCGGACACCGCCACGGTCACCGGCTCGAAACGCGCGATGGCCTTGGCCACAGCGGCGTGAGCGGCCTGCGCGGGCTTGCCGCCCAGACGCCAGTTGTCCGGACGCTCGGGCCAAATCATCCAGGTCTGGGTTTGCGGCGCCCATTCGGCCGGCATGTAGAAGCCATCGGCGCGTGGGGTACTTTTCAAGGTGGTCATGTCGATCAGGACTCCAGGGAACGGTCGAGGGTGTTCAACGCGCCGAACAGGTTTGGACGACGGACTATGGCGACTTTATAAACGATAAATATCGACTTTAAAAGCTAAAAACAAATAACGAGTTTTGTTTTTACCGATTAATACCGATAGAAATCGGTATTAATCGGACTACCACAGGCTCAGAGGCCTTCTTCCAGCACCTTCGACAGCATGTCGACAAAGAAATCCACGCTTTGGCGCGAAGTGACCATCGGCGGCTTGATCTTGAGAATGTTCAGGTCATCGCCGGTCGGCTGCATGAAGATCCCCAGCTCGCGCAGGCGATCGCACAACAATGTGGTTTCTTCGGTCGCCGGTTCCAGGGTCTGCCGATTGCGGATCAGTTCGACCCCCAGATAGAACCCGGAGCCATGCACCGCGCCAACCAGCGGATGTTTATCGATCAACGCCTCCAGTCGCTGCTTGAAGTGCCCACCGACCAACTGGGCGTTTTCCCAGAGTTTTTCTTCTTCCATCACATCGAGCACTGCCATGCCGATCTGGCAACTCACCGGACTGCCGCCGGCGGACGAGAAGAAATAACCCTCGGCTTCAAGCGCTTCGGCGATTTCCCGGCGGGTGATCACGGCGCCCAGCGGCTGGCCATTACCCATGCCTTTGGCCATGGTGATGATGTCCGGCACCACGCCCTGTTCTTCGAAACCCCAGAAGAAGTGACCCATGCGGCCGTAACCGACCTGCACTTCGTCAGCGATGCATACGCCGCCCCGGGCGCGCACCAGTTCATAGACCTTTTTCAGGTAGCCCGGCGGCAGCGAGATCCCGCCCGCATTGCCGTAGACCGGCTCGCAGATGAACCCGGCCAGTTGCCGTTTCTGTTGGTCGATTTTGGCCAGGTTGTGTTCGACACTGCGCACGTAGTCCGGTGCCGAATCAAGCCCCCGGAATTCGCCGCGATAGATGTTCGGCGCGGTCACCGGATGCACCCAGTCGGGACGGCTGCTCAGCGCCTGCGGGTTGTCGGCGATCGAGGTCGACACCGCGTCCGCACCGACCGTCCAGCCGTGATAGGCCTCCAGCACACTGAGCATGTCGCGCCCGCCGCTGTAGGCCCAGGCCAGACGGATCGCCAGATCATTGGCCTCGCTGCCGCTGTTGACCAGGAACACCCGGTCCATGCCCTCCGGCGCCAGCTTCAACAAGCGTTCGGAGAACTCCGCGACCGCCGCATAGTTGAACCGCGAGTTGGTGTTGAGCAGCGACCACTGCCGGCTCGCGACCGCCGCCATGCGCGGATGACCGTGCCCGAGCACCGCGACGTTGTTGAGCATGTCGAGGTAGGAGCGGCCCTGCATGTCGATCAGGTAATTGCGCCAGCCACGTTCGATACGCGGCGGGTCGACGTAATAGTGTTTCTGGGTGCGGGCGAAACTGGCGTCACGGCGCGCCAGCAGGGTTTGCGCATCCAGTTCCGGCTCGGCGTCGCAGGCCAGGCCCAGCAGTGCTGCCGGCGATGGTGACAGCGCCTGCCACGCCAGCGCGCGGGTCGGCGTGCAGAACAGCGGTGCCTCCAGATGCGCATCGCGAACCAGTTGCACGATCAACGGACCGTCCACCGAACCCAGCACCTGACCTTTGACCAGCGCCGCGCCGCTGTGCAACGACGGCGTCACGCCCCACAGGCGTACGCTCAGTTGCGGGCCGTCGAGTCGCAGCGCGCCGTCGGCCGACAGGTGCAGAACGCCCGCAAACGGCGCTTCCACCGTCGTACCCTGAGGTACGCGCAACTCAACGTGCAGCGGGAATGTCTCTGGTTCATCAGCGCTGTCAGGCCGGGTGCGCGACAAACGGTATTGCCCGTATCGACTGGCGGCCAGACCGTGGATAGCAGCCGCCTCGTTCAACAGACGTTGATCGATGCCCGGTTGCTCCCAGTTGCCCGCCTCGAAGTGCGCGCTCAACACACCCAGATCGATCAAGGCGAACTCACGCCCGACCAGTCCCGGCAGCAACGGCGCGAAGCCTTCGCCGTCGATGGCTGGCAACGCTTGCCCGACCGCCGAAAGGATCGCCGCCTCCATCAATGCCAACGGCACCGAGGTCGCGACCCGGAAAATCTCCCATTCATGGGTGAGGTTATCGCGGCTGTAGGTATTGCCCGGATCGATGCTGACCTGTTGCTCGCCACTGAGCACCAGCACCGCCGCCCGCGCCACGATCAGCGGCCACAGCGCCTGCAATTCTTCGTGTTGCAACGGATTGACCGCGTGGTAGGCCTGCACTGCCGGCAGGATCACAAACGGATCACCCGCCGCGTGATGCAGCAACGCCGCACAGGTGACCGACAGATCAGTGATGCGCCAGGTGCGGACCAGATCGCCGAAATCGATGACGCCCTGCAACTGCCAGTGCCGCCGGGCATCACGCTGCCAGACCACATTGTCGTCGGTGATGTCCATGTGGATCGCCTGCACCGGCAACTTTTCCAGCAACGGTTGCAGACGGCGACCGGCCTGTTCGGCGGCCTCGGCAATCAGTACGCGCTGGCGCTGATCCTCGATCACAGGCAGCAGATGCTCGATCAACGCGCTGGCATGGCGCGCATCCCACTGCAAGGTCCGCTCAAGTCCCGGGTGGTCGAAGCCGGCCAGGGCCAGGTCCATTTCGCCGCAGAGCCGGCCGAACCCGGCGACGACTTCGTGGCCCAGGTGATCGAGCGCCGTCAGTGGCTGGCCTTCGATGTAATCGAGCAACCGCACATGCACCGCTTCACCGCCGATCTTCAGCGACAACAGGTCTTGCCCGTCATTGGCCGGGATGACCCGGGGAACGTGGACATCGCAGTGTTCGGCCAGATACTTCAGGCCGGCGTGCTGGGCTTGCAACTCCACCAGTGAATAGTCGCCCCGACAGATCTTCAGCACGAACCGCCCGCGCTCGCTGTCCACGCGATAGTTGAGGTCCTGCTGGCTGCCCAGGGCCTGC
This sequence comes from Pseudomonas sp. SDO52101_S400, assembly GCF_054071635.1. Lineage (NCBI taxonomy): Bacteria > Pseudomonadati > Pseudomonadota > Gammaproteobacteria > Pseudomonadales > Pseudomonadaceae > Pseudomonas > Pseudomonas sp. SDO52101_S400. The sequence goes on from NZ_JBSVWF010000022.1 coordinate 58,662, forward strand.
AACGTGCCGTTCAGCCCGTAATGCTGCGCCAGAACCTGCAAGGCCTGCTCCGGAGTGACCTGTGGGCCTGGCAGACTGGCGCGATGAATCAACGTGGCGAACGACATGGAACGACCCCTGAAATTTTATTAGGCGCCTATATCGCCATTGCTTCGGGCGATAAGCAACCCCCCGACCATCCGTCCCCCGTGCCGCGCGCGCAGGGCGTATTTGCAAGTCGGCACTCGCGCCCACTGGCACTTTGCGCAAGAATGTCAGCCATTCACACCAGCCACTGGAATTTTTTCATGAATGTAATCACCACCGACCTGCCCGGTGTTCTGATCATCGAACCCAAGGTATTTGGTGACGAGCGCGGTTTCTTCTACGAAAGCTTCAATGCCAAGGCTTTCCAGGAAGCGACCGGCCTGGACACGCAATTTGTCCAGGACAACCATTCCCGCTCGCAAAAAGGCGTCCTGCGCGGTTTGCATTACCAACTGGAAAATACCCAGGGCAAACTGGTCCGCGTCACGGCCGGTGAAGTACTCGATGTCGCCGTCGATATCCGTCGCAGTTCGCCGCATTTCGGCAAGTGGGTCGCTGTACGTCTGTCCGCCGACAATCACCGTCAGCTGTGGGTGCCGGAAGGCTTCGCCCATGGCTTCGTGGTGCTGAGCGAATTCGCCGAGTTTCTCTACAAGACTACCGACTACTACACCCCGTCGGCCGAACGCAGCATTCGCTGGGATGACCCGGATCTGGCCATCGACTGGCAACTGGACGAAGCGCCGAAACTGTCGGCCAAGGATCAGGCAGCGGCCCTGCTCAAGGATGCCGACGTCTTTTCCTGAAGTGCTGCAAGCCTAGGCATAATGCGCCTGTATCCACAGGCGCTCGATGCTCATGACTCCGACCCTTCCCCGCCGCCCCCGCTGGCGCAGCCTCGCCCTGCTGGCCCTTTGCCTGGCCCCGCTGCTGTGGCCGCTGGAACATCTCGCCGAGCGTTACTACCGCAGTGAACTGGCCAGCCAGAATCGCCAGACCCTCGACCTCTACGTCGCCAACCTGCTGGGCACCCTGCATCGCTACGAAGTGTTGCCACAGATCCTCGGTGACCTGCCGGCCCTGCGGGCGGTCGTCGGCGCACCGGACGACGGTGTCACCCAAGGCAACGCCAATCGCCTGCTGAAGAACATCGCCGCCCAGACCGGCGCCGAAGTCATGTACCTGATGGACACCTCCGGCCGGACGCTGGCAGCGTCGAACTGGGACAAGCACGACAGCTTCGTCGGGCGTAATTTCGCCTTCCGGCCCTACTTCAGCGAAGCCATGGCCGGACGCCTGGGCCGCTTCTTCGGGCTTGGCACCACCTCCGCCAAACGCGGCTATTTCTTCGCGGCGGCCGTACGCAATGGCGAGAAAATCATCGGTGTGCTGGTGATCAAGGTCGACCTCGACCACACCGAAAGTTTGTGGGGCAAAACCCCGGAACAACTGCTGGTGACCGATCACAATGGCGTGGTCATTCTCACCTCGCGCCCGGAATGGCGCTTCCGTTCGACCCGTCCATTGAGTAACGACGAACGCTCGGCAATCACCGCGATCCAGCCGTACCCGACTCGCGAGCCGCGTCCATTGAACCTCAGCCCGACCGCTTGGCTGACCCAGACCCGGGACATCGAAGAAACCGGCTGGAGTGTCAGCATTCTGGCTCCGCGCACCCTGATCGACCGCCCGGTGCGCACCGTGGTGGCCGTCGGTGGTGCCGCGCTGTTGGTGGTGATGCTGTTGCTCGGACTGATGATGCAGCGCCGCCGCCATTACCTGGAACGGATCGCTTTCGAAGCCAAGGCGCGACGGGAACTCGAAGGCCGGGTAGCCGAACGCACCAGCGATCTGGAAGGACTCAACCGTCGTCTGAAACAGGAAGTGCTGGAACGCGAACAGGCCCAGCAGGAACTGGTCCGGGCTCAGGACGATCTGGTACAGGCCGGCAAACTGTCGGCGCTGGGAACCATGTCGGCGAGCATCAGCCACGAACTCAATCAGCCGCTGGCGGCAATCCGCAGCTATGCCGAAAACGCCGAAGTGCTGCTCGACCATCAGCGCACCGACGACGCTCGCGGCAACCTCAAACTGATCAGCGAACTGACCGGGCGCATGGCGTCGATCATCGCTCACCTGCGCGCTTTCGCCCGCCGCGATCGCCACGCCCCGGAAAGCGTGGCCCTGCAACCGGCGCTGGACGACGCGCTGGCGTTGCTGGCCAAGCGGCGCCGGAGCATGGACGTCGAACTGATCCGCGACCTGCCCGCCGCGACTTTGTGGGTCGAGGCCGGGGAAACCCGTCTGCGCCAGGTCCTCGGCAATCTGCTGGCCAACGCCCTCGATGCCCTGACCGAGAAAGGCCCGCCGCGCAAACTGTGGTTGAGTGCCGAATCCACCGGTGAAGGCGTCAATCTGTACATTCGCGACAACGGCCCGGGTTTCTGCATGGAAGCCCTGGGCCGCGCCAGCGAACCGTTTTACACCACCAAGACCCGCACTCAGGGCCTTGGTCTGGGGTTGGCCATTTGCGAAACCCTGATGCGCGCCTTCGGCGGTGAACTGTCGTTCGCCAACCACAAGCAAGGTGGCGCCTTGATCACCCTGCGGCTGCGCGCCGGCGCGCCCGGGGTCAGCCTGCAACCGTCCGAGGATCGAAGTGCATGACCATCGACAACCGCATTCAGGTGGTGCTGATCGACGACGATCCGCACCTGCGTCAGGCCCTGGGCCAGACGCTGGATCTGGCCGGCCTGAAAATCCTTCCGCTGTCCGAAGCCAAGGGCCTGGCCGCCCAACTGGAGCGTGACTGGCCCGGCGTGGTGGTCAGCGACATCCGCATGCCCGGCATGGACGGTCTGGAACTGCTGAGCGAACTGCACGCCCAGGATCCTGAGCTGCCCGTGTTGCTGATCACCGGCCACGGCGACGTGCCGCTGGCCGTGCAGGCCATGCGCGCCGGCGCCTATGACTTCCTCGAAAAACCGTTCGCCAGCGACGCCCTGCTCGACAGCGTGCGCCGCGCACTGGCCCTGCGGCGTCTGGTACTGGACAACCGCAGCCTGCGCATGGCCCTGAGCGACCGCAACGAACTGAGCGCCCGACTGGTCGGCCACTCGGCCCCGATGGCGCGCCTGCGCGAGCAGATCGGTGCGCTGGCCGCGACCAAGGCAGACGTCTTGATCCTCGGCGAAACCGGCGCCGGCAAGGAAGTCGTCGCTCGCGCCCTGCACGATCTGTCGAGCCGGCGCAACGGCCCGTTCGTGGCAATCAACGCCGGGGCACTGGCCGAGTCGGTGGTGGAAAGCGAACTGTTCGGCCACGAGCCCGGCGCGTTCACCGGTGCGCAGAAGCGCCGGATCGGCAAGTTCGAATTCGCCAACGGCGGCACGCTGTTTCTCGACGAGATCGAAAGCATGAGCATGGACGTGCAGGTCAAACTGTTGCGCATGCTGCAGGAGCGAGTCGTCGAACGGCTGGGCGGCAATCAGTTGATCCCGCTGGACATCCGCGTCATCGCCGCGACCAAGGAAGACCTGCGCCAGGCCGCCGATCAGGGCCGCTTCCGCGCCGACTTGTATTACCGCCTCAACGTGGCGCCGCTGCGCATCCCGCCACTGCGTGAACGGGGCGAAGACGCGTTGGTGTTGTTCCAGCACTATGCCGACGAAGCCAGCGCCCGCCACGGTCTGCCGCCCCATGAACTGCAACCGGCGCAACGGGCGTTGCTGCTGCGTCACTCATGGCCGGGCAATGTGCGGGAATTGCAGAACGCGGCAGAGCGTTTCGCCCTCGGCCTGGAACTGGCGCTGGATAACACTCAGCCCGACGGCAGCAGCGCGGCCATCGAGGTCACCAGCGGCGGCCTCAGTGAACAGGTGGAAAATTTCGAGAAGTCATTGATCGCCGCCGAACTGGCCCGCTCGCACAGCTCGGTGCGCAGTCTCGCCGAAGCCCTGGGCGTTCCGCGCAAAACCCTGCACGACAAACTGCGCAAGCACGGGCTGAATTTCGCCGACAGCAGCAGCCATGGAGACGAATCCGAATGAATCGCGACAGCCAATATCTGGAATCCGTCCTCCACCACGACATCCCGTTGACCCGGGATATGGGCCTCAAAGTACTCGACTGGCAGGAACAGCAATTGCGCCTGCACTTGCCGCTGGACGCCAACGTCAATCACAAGAGCACCATGTTCGGCGGCAGCCTGTACTGTGGCGCGGTGTTGGCCGGCTGGGGCTGGCTGCATCTGCGCTTGAAGGAAGAAGGCATCACCGACGGCCACATCGTGATCCAGGAAGGTCAGATCAGTTATCCACTGCCGGTGACCGGCGATGCCGTCGCGATCTGCGCGGCGCCGAGCGCGGCCGTTTGGAAGAAGTTTCTGACGATGTATCAGCGCTATGGCCGGGCGCGATTGACGCTGCATACGCGAGTCGTCAATGCGGGGAGCGATGAAGATGCGGTGACGTTCAGCGGGCAGTACGTCCTGCACCGCTGAGGTATGGAAATGGGCTCAGGAACGGGCCAGTTCCAGCAGCTTCGAGCGCCACGCCGCTTTTGCCGGCAGCGCCAGGAAGAACTCGTTCAGCAGTGATTCGCGCGCCGGGTAACAGAAGGCTTCACCGTTCAAACCCAGAACCTCGCCGCCCGCCCCTTCCAGAACGCCCTGCGCCGCCGCCGTGTCCCATTGGGAGGTCGGCGCCAGTCGCGGATAGCAGTCCGCCGCACCTTCAGCCAACAGGCAGAACTTCAGCGAGCTGCCGATATTGGCCAGTTGCAACTCACCCAGGCTGGCGCTCAAACCGGCCAGCAAGCGTTCCTGATCCGGGCTCGAATGACGGCGGCTGGCAACCACAGTGAAGGCTTCACCAGGCCCTGGCACGTCGCGTACCTGAATCGCCACCGGCGTACCGCCCGTATCGCCACGCCAGGCACCGATACCGGCACCGCCGACGTAGAAACGCCCATTGGTCGGCATCGACACCACGCCAAAGACCACCCGGCCATTTTCGATCAAGGCAATATTGACGGTGAACTCTTCACTGCCGCTGATGAATTCCTTGGTGCCATCCAGCGGATCCACCAGCCACCAGCGCTGCCATCCGGCACGTACGCTTTGCGGGATGTTGGCGTCCTCTTCTGACAGCACCGGAATGCTCGGATCCAGGGCGGTCAGGCCGGCAACGATCACATGATGCGCGGCGATATCCGCAGCGGTCACCGGCGAATCATCGGACTTGGCGGTGACCGCCACATCGACGCGCCAGAACGGCAGGATCGCCTCGCCGGCCCGCAGCGCCAGTTCAACCACCGGTGCCATCAACGGATGGGGAAAACTCATCGACATCTCACTCATGACTGGAAAAAACCGCGCTGGGTCAGCAGATCGCGGGCCAGGTACAACGCCGCCAGGGCACGACCTTCGGAAAATTGCGGATTTTGCGCCAGTGACGAAAGATCACGCAGGTTGATCTTGTCCACCCGCATCGGCTCCGGTTCATCGCCTTCCAGTCGTTCTTCATAAAGATCGCTGGCAAGCACCACCTGGATTTTCTGGCTCATATAGCCGGGGGACAACGACAACTCGGTCAGGTGTTCCAGCTGCCGCGCGCCAAAGCCTGCCTCTTCCTTGAGCTCACGCTCGGCCGCCGCCAGCACATCTTCGCCCGGTTCGATCAACCCTTTGGGCAGAGACAGTTCGTACTCGTCAGTACCGCCGCAGTATTCCTCGACCAGCACCGCGTGCTCGGCATCGAGCATCGCCACGATCATCACCGCGCCGTAACCGGCGCCCTTGCCCACCAGCCGCTCGTAGGTGCGCTCCACGCCGTTGGAAAAGCGCAGCTTCAGCTCTTCGACGCAGAACAGACGACTGGTGGCGACGATTTCCCGGGCGAGTACGGTTGGTTTCTGGCGCATGCAAAGCTCCTTGGCGTGAACGCGCTACTATAACGCGGCTTTTCCGATTGTTTGCGTCGGATATCTTTCTACCGTTCGAGACGTTGCCATGCCTTCATTACCGTGGTCCGACATCGATACCGTTCTGCTGGACATGGACGGCACGTTGCTGGATCTGCACTTCGACAACCACTTCTGGCTGGAACACCTGCCGCAGCGCTACGCCGACCTGCATGGCGTGAGCCGGACCATGGCGGAAATGGAATTGCAGCCGTTGTTCGAGCGTCATGCCGGTCAATTGCAGTGGTATTGCCTGGATTTCTGGAGCGCGGAATTGAAGCTGTCGGTACGCGAGCTGAAGCTGGAAACCGCACACCTGATTGCTCTGCGTCCGGACGCCGACACCTTTCTGGCAGCGATCAAACGCGCCGGGAAACGGGTAATCATGATCACCAACGCACACCGCGATTCGCTGTCGTTGAAACTGGAACGGGTTGAACTGGCGCCGTACTTCGAGCGGCTGATCAGCTCCCACGATTACGGTTTTCCCAAGGAGAAGCCGCAGTTCTGGGATGCCTTGCAGGCCGATATCGGTTTTGACCCGGCGCGCAGCCTGTTCATCGACGACACCTTGCCGATCCTGCGCAGTGCACGGGACTTTGGTGTGGCGCACCTGTTGGCCGTGAAGGAACCGGACAGTCGCAAGGGGCCGAAGGACACGGCGGAGTTTGCGGCGGTTGAGGATTATCGGGATTTGATTGCGGGCCTGTAGACCGCGTCGTCCCCATCGCGAGCGGGCTCGCTCCCACAATTGAAATGCATTCCTATGTGGGAGCGAGCCTGCTCGCGATTGAGGTTTCGAAGATTAGTCAGGAATACGCAGCGTCTGCCCCGGATAGATCTTGTTCACATCCTTGAGCATTGGCTTGTTGGCCTCGAAAATCTTGTTGTACTGGTTGGCATTGCCATACACAGCCAGGGAAATCGCGCTGAGGGTGTCGCCCTTTTTCACCACGACAAAACGTGCGGCAGCCACCACCGGCCCGGTCACGGTGATCTGGTCATCGACACTGCCGACGCCTTCAATATTGCCCACCGCCAGCAGAATCTTCTCTTTCTCTTCCTGGCTCGCCACCTCGCCGGTGACCGTCACCTTGTCACCGTCCACGGTGGCCTGGACATTCGGGTTACCCAGCCCGACCTTGCTGATGTGTTCCTTCAGTTGCTCACTGGCATTGGCGTTGCCGGGGGTCAACAGGTCGATCAGCTTCTCACCGGCCTCTTTTACAAAGCTCAAAAGACTCATGGCACACACTCCTTGATTTAAGTTCCAGACGCCCAAGCCTAGACCACCGCGAACCACCCCGGTTCCGGCCCGACCAATGACCCTGCCCCCGTGCAAGCGGTAGAATCGCCCACCCTTGCCAGCGCCCCGGAGCGAAGATGGACATCAAGCAGCTGAAATTCCTCATCGCCCTCGACGAAACCCGCCATTTCGGTCAGGCCGCCGCCCGCTGCCACATCACCCAGCCGACTTTATCGATGCGCCTGCGCAGCCTCGAAGAGGAACTTGATCTGCCGCTGGTCAATCGCGGCCAGCGTTTCGAAGGTTTTACCGCGCCGGGCGAACGAGTACTGGCCTGGGCCCGGACGGTGCTGGCAGCTTATGACGGCTTGCAGGCTGAAGCGGCGGCCTGTCGCGGCAACCTGATCGGCACCCTGCGGCTGGGGGTGGTGCCGCTGTCGAGTTTTGATCCGCTGCCGTTGATGCAACGCCTGCACGCTGCGCACCCGGAACTGCGTTTCGAATTGTCGGCACTGAGTTCGGAGCAGATCCTCGAGCAACTGGCGGACAACCGGATCGACATCGGCGTGTCCTACCTGGATCGTCTCGACAACGAACGTTTCGAATCCCTGGCGTTCGATGAAACCCGCATGGGCCTGCTTTACGATCAGCGTTCCTTCAGCTTCGGCGAAGCACCGCTGAGCTGGCAGGCGCTGATCGAACTGCCGTTGGGCATGCTCACCAGCGGCATGCACTTTCGCCAGTCCATCGACCACAACTTCCACAGCCGGGGCCTGACGCCTCAGCCCCTGTTGCAGACCGACGCCGTGCATCAATTGTTACAAGCTGTGCACGGTGGATTCTGCTGCGCGATCATGCCGCTGGACGGCGGCCTGGAACGCCTCACCGATGATCTGCGTCTGCAACCGATCGAAAGCGCCCAGACCCTCGCCCGGCTGGGCCTGATCATGCGCCGCGGCGCGCCGCGTTCGGCACTGGCCGAGGCTTGTTTCGCGCTGTATCAGAAATCGTCAGCGGCCGCTTGATCGACGGCATCTATCGATAGATCGACACTAGCGATTAGACGCGACAAGTTGCCGCGCCTAGTCTTAACGTTGATCAATCCGTCGGTGATGCCATGAACGCCAAGCGCCCGGCCTGCGCGGCGCCTGCACTTGAAACGCCCGCGCCCGCCGCCAGTCAGACCTACAGCTACAGCGACCTGCCCCTGGCGGAGTCGGCCAGCACTGCGCTGGCCGAGGAAGTCGCCTTGGCGATTGCCTACAACGGCATCAGCCAGGCGGTGATGCTGGTGACGCCGACCGACCTGGAAGACTTCATCGTCGGTTTCAGCCTGGGCAGCGGCATCATCGAAGACGCCACCGACATCTATGACCTGCAACTGACCGGTTCGGGTTCGGCGCAATATGCGCAAGTGACAATCGCCAACCGTGCCTTCTGGAACCTCAAGCAGCAGCGTCGGCAACTGGCCGGCACCAGCGGCTGCGGGTTGTGCGGCGTAGAAGCGGTGGAACAGGCATTGCCCGATCTCAAGGTCTTGCCCGGCGCACCTCTGCCGCCGGCCCAATGGCTCGACGGTCTGCGCCAGCGCATCGGCGCATTCCAGCCGCTGGGCCAACATTGCGGCGCGGTGCACGCGGCAGTGTTCATGAACGCCAGCGGTGAATTGCTGCTGGGCCGTGAAGACATCGGCCGGCACAACGCCCTCGACAAACTGATCGGTGGCCTGATCCGGCAAAAGATATCCACAACCGGCGGCCTGGCCATTGTCACCAGCCGTTGCAGCCTCGAATTGATCCAGAAAGTACTGCGCGCCGGGATCCAGACACTCGTCAGTCTGTCCGCGCCCACCGGCCTCGCCGTGCAATGGGCCCGCCGCCATAACCTCAATCTCATCCACCTGCCGCAGAAGAACGCGCCGCGGGTGTATAGCCCAGAAATGGAGAAACACTCGTGAGCCAACACCATCAAGCCGACCAGAAACCCGTCCCGCGCTACAAGCCGTACAAGGGCGCCGCCGGCGGCTGGGGTGCGCTGATCAGCGTGGCCCAGGCCTGGTTGACCAGCGACAACGCGCTGAAAAACCTGCGCATGATGCTCAAGACCAACCAGAACGGCGGCTTCGATTGCCCGGGCTGCGCCTGGGGCGATTCGCCGGAAAGCGGCATGGTCAAGTTCTGCGAGAACGGCGCCAAAGCGGTGAACTGGGAAGCGACCAAGCGGCGGGTGGACGGCAAATTCTTCGCCAAACACAGCGTCACCTCGTTGCTGGAGCAGAGCGACTACTGGCTCGAATATCAGGGCCGCCTCACCGAGCCGGTGGTCTATGACGCCGAAACCGACCGCTACAAGCCAATCAGTTGGGACGATGCCTACGCGCTGATCGGCAAACACCTGCAAGCGTTGTCGAGCCCGGATCAGGCCGAGTTCTACACCTCGGGCCGCGCCAGCAACGAAGCGGCGTACCTGTATCAGTTGTTCGTGCGCGCGTTCGGCACCAACAACTTCCCCGACTGCTCGAACATGTGCCACGAGGCCAGCGGTGTGGCATTGGCGCAGAGTGTCGGCGTCGGCAAAGGCACCGTGACCTTCGACGACTTCGAACACGCCGATGCGATTTTCGTCTGGGGCCAGAACCCCGGCACCAACCACCCGCGCATGCTTGAGCCGCTGCGTGAAGCGGTGAAACGCGGCGCTCAGGTGGTCTGCATCAATCCGCTGAAAGAGCGTGGTCTGGAACGCTTCCAGCATCCGCAGCACCCGATCGAAATGCTCACCAACGGTGACAAGCCGACCAACACCGCGTATTTCCGCCCGGCACTGGGCGGTGACATGGCGGTGCTGCGCGGCATGGCCAAGTTCCTGCTGCAATGGGAACGCGATGCGCAGAAGACCGGTGCGCCGGCAGTGTTCGATCATGACTTCCTCAATGAACACAGCGTCAACGTGCTGGAGTACCTCGGCGTCGTCGATGACACGCCGTGGGAGCAGATCGTCGCGCAGTCCGGCCTGACGCTGGTGGAAATCGAGCAAGCGGCACGCATGTACGCCAAAGGCAAGAACGTGATCATGTGCTGGGCGATGGGCATCACCCAACATCGCCATTCGGTGCCGACCATCCAGGAAATCGCCAACCTGATGCTGCTGCGCGGCAACATCGGCAAACCCGGCGCCGGTCTGTGCCCGGTACGTGGCCACAGTAACGTGCAGGGCGACCGCACCATGGGCATCAACGAACGTCCGCCAGTGGCGTTCCTCGATTCCCTGGAGCGCCGCTTCCAGTTCAAGGTGCCGCGCCACAACGGGCACAACGTGGTCGAAGCGATTCACGCGATGGCTGAAGGTCGCGCCAAGGTGTTCATCGGTCTGGGCGGCAACTTTGCCCAGGCCACGCCGGACAGCCCGCGCACCTTCCAGGCTCTGCGCAACTGCGACCTGACCGTGCAGATCAGCACCAAACTCAACCGCAGCCACCTCGCCCATGGCAAGGACGCTCTGATCCTGCCGTGCCTGGGCCGCACCGACATCGACATCCAGACCGAAGGCCCGCAAGCCGTCACCGTGGAAGACTCGTTCAGCATGGTGCACGCCTCCAACGGCCAGTTGCAGCCGCTGTCGAACCAGATGCGTTCGGAGCCGTCGATCATCGCCGGCATCGCCGCCGCGACTCTGGGCAGCAAGCCGGTGGACTGGAACTGGCTGGTAGCTGACTACCGGCGCATTCGCGAACTGATCGCCGACACCATTCCTGGCTTCAAGGACTTCAACGAGAAGGTCAAGAACCCGGGCGGTTTCTACCTCGGCAACAGCGCTGGCGCGCGTAAATGGAACACCACTTCCGGTCGGGCCAACTTCAAGCCGAACATGCTGCCCAAGGACCTGATCCACGAACGCACACGCGCCACCGGTCAACTGCCAGACCTGATCCTGCAATCGATGCGCTCCCACGATCAGTACAACACGACGATTTATGGTCTCGACGACCGTTATCGCGGGGTGAAAGGGCAGCGCGACGTGCTGTTCGCCAACGAAGCAGACATCATTCGTCTCGGCTTCAAGCCTGGGCAAAAGGCTGACATCGTGTCGCTGTGGGACGATGGTCGCGAGCGTCGGGTGAAGGGCTTCACGCTGCTGGCGTTCGATATTCCGGCGGGACAAGCGGCGGCTTATTACCCTGAGGTGAATCCGCTGGTGCCGCTGGAAAGCACCGGGGACGGCAGCCATACACCGACGTCGAAGTTCATTGCGATCCGGTTGGAAGCGGCGAGTGAGACAGGGCTGATCATGGCCAAATCGGCCTGATACAAAACTTTCCTGCGCCCACAAAAAAGGCCGCTTTTGCATAAAAGCGGCCTTTGTGAAGTAGCTAAAGACCGGCCAAAATCGGTTAAGTTCCGCTCAAAAATCAGCAACTTGCATAATTGCATACAGGTCGTGTTATTCGTCGGATTTCGATTGTCAGCCTTGTTACACAGCCTCAGGATCGCGCCGTCATCCCTTTGAGGCTCCTCTATGAAGTTCTCCTCGATTCTCTTGTTGTCCCTTGGCCTGGTCAGTGGCTTCGCTTCTGCCGGAGGCACCACCGAAGCAGGTGTGGGCGGCGCATTGGGCGGGGTTCTTGGCTCGGTCGTCGGTCAGTCCTTAGGCGGCAGCACAGGTTCAACCATTGGCGCGGCCCTGGGTGGCGCGGGTGGTAGCGCGGTTGGCGCCAACAAACACAGCCGTGGCGAAGCCGCCATTGGCGGTGCGCTGGGCGCAGCCGGCGGTAACGTGGTTGGCCGCAGCATGGGCGGCACCACCGGCAGCCTGATCGGCGCCGCAGCAGGTGGCGGCGCCGGTGGCGCGCTGGGTAACTACATGGGCAACGAAAGCAATCGCGAAGACCGTCATTACGATCGCGGGCGTGATGATCGTCGCTATTACCGCGACGAGCACCGTGGTCGCGGCCACGCCTACGGTCATCGCAAGCATCACCGCTACTACCGCGACTGAGGCCTCGCCTCATACCCGGTACAGCCAGATCGCAGCTCCCCCGAGCTGCGATTTTTTTTGCCTGTCAAACCGCCAGACGTTCCAGCGCCCCGCGCAAACCTGCAGGGATCGCCACCGGCTGATTCGACGCCCGATCAACGAACACATGCACGAAGCGCCCCGCCGCACAGGCTTCGTTTTCGTCAGCCTTGAACACCGCCAGCTCGTATTGCACAGAGCTGTTGCCCAGCTTGCCAACCCGCAGGCCGACTTCGATCCGGTCCGGGAAAGCAATCGAGGCGAAGTAATCGCAAGACGAACTCACCACAAACCCCACCACCTCGCCATCGTGGATATCCAGGCCGCCCACCTGAATCAGGTAAGTGTTCACGGCCGTATCGAAAAAGCTGTAGTAGGTGACGTTGTTGACGTGGCCGTAGGCATCGTTGTCATGCCAACGGGTGGTGATCGGCTGGAAATGCGGGTAATCGGCGCGTTGCGGCATCGGGTTGGACATCAGTGTCGATTCCTTGAGTTATCTGCCCAGTCTAAAGGTAAAAACCCTTTCCTCGCGCCGCCAACTCGCCAATCAACTGCGCCGGTCGCCATTGATCGCCCTGCCGCGTCTCCAGCGCCAGCAACCGCTGGTGAATGTCTGCCAGACCCTGATCGTCCGCCCAGGCCATCGGCCCGCCCCTCTCAGCCGGGAAGCCATAGCCATTCAGGTACACCTGATCGATGTCATGCGCCGACTCGGCAATCCCTTCCTGCAGAATCTTCGCGCCCTCGTTGACCAGTGCCAGCAGACAGCGCTCAAGGATCTCCTCGGAGCCGATCTCGCGGCGATGAAACCCCAGACCTTCGCTGACGCGCAGCACCAGCGCATCCACCTCGGGATCATGCTCGGCCTGACGACTGCCCGGTTCGTAGTGGTAGTAGCCATTACCGGATTTTTGCCCGAACCGCCCCAATTCGCACAAGCGGTTATCCACTTGAACCTCTGGAGCGTCCTGGCCCTTGCCGGCCAGCTCACGGGCACGCCACTCAAGATCGATGCCGACCACGTCGTACATGCGAAACGGTCCCATGGCAAAACCGAAGCCCTGCAATATCGCGTCGATCTGCTGCGGCCAGGCCCCCTCAAGCAGCATCTTGCGCGCCTCGAGCACGTAAGGATGTAGCATGCGATTACCGATGAATCCGTGGCAGTTGCCCGATACCACGCTGACCTTGCCCATGCGCTTGCCCAGCTCGAGCGCAGCTTCCAGCGCTGCCGGCGAGGTCTGCGCACCACGGACTATTTCCAGCAGTTTCATGATGTGTGCCGGGCTGAAGAAGTGCAGACCCAGCACTTGAGTCGGCCGCCGTGTCGCGGCGGCAATCGCGTCGATATCCAACGCCGAGGTATTGCTCGCCAGCAGCGCTTCAGGCTTCAGAAGGCCATCGAGCTCACGGAAGATCTTCTGCTTGAGCTCAAGGTTTTCATACACTGCTTCGATCACCAGGTCGACATTGCGGATCGCCACATAATCCGCCGCCGCACTGATCCGGGCGATTCGCGCATCTGCCTCGGCCTGATCGATCCGCCCCTGACGCACGTTGTGCGCATAGGTATCGGCCACCGTCTTCAGCGCCTGCTCAAGCATCTGTGGATTGTTATCGACCCATTGCACTGACACGCCGGCGTTGGCCAGGCACATGACAATGCCGCGGCCCATGGTGCCGGCGCCGATCACGGCGGCCTGGCGGATTTCGAAGGATGTCTGGCTCATGTTGTTCTCTTGTTGGAGATCCAAAGACAGCCTTCACCATAGTCAGCCAACGGCGATTTTTGAAGCTCATTGCCGTGATGATCGACATTCAGCAGATGGATTCGATGCCTCAGAGATGCACCTGAGCCCACGCTCGCACGTCCGCGTAGGGATACTCCTCCAGCGCCGCATACCCGGAGATGGTTCGCGCCTTGAGTTTGGTAAACAGCGGCACGCTGATCCCGCACAGAAACCGCGTCAGCCGTTCCGCCGAAGGAGTACTGCCAGTCTGCTGCTCGTGCCTGTGGATAAAATCGTCGCACAACGCCGGGAAACTTTTATCCACAAGCGCCGGCAACTCCGGAGGTTCCGGTAGCCGGGCGATCTGCCCGTGACACACCGAACAATGCCCGCATTGCTCGGGGGCGTTGTGATCACCGAAGTACTCTGCCAGTCGATAACCCAGGCAACGCTCGGTGGCGAACAATTCGAGCATCGCGTGAATTCGCGCCACTTCGGCCTGTTCGTGGCGAGTGAAGTAATCATGCAACTCGCCACTCAAGACCTGGCTGTCGAAGGCGCTGTGCAGCACGTTGTAGACCTCGGTCATCTGCTTGCTTTCCAGCTCGACCCAGCCCTTCTCCTGAAAGTAATCCAGTGCCTTCACCACCCGATTGCGCTCGGCCGAGTACTGCGTGTACATCGCCTCGAAATCCACCGTGGCCCAGGTCCGGGCGCGACTGGAAGTCTGAATGATCGCCGCCACGAACTCCCTGCGCTCGCCATCGAAACGTTCGAGCAACGCCTCGGGCTCCAGCAGGTACTTGAATCGGTATTCGGCGTAGTACGCGTAGCGTGGAGCAATCAGCCCTCGCAGCTCCAGTTGCACCAGCAACGTCTTCAACGGCAGCGCACGGATGTTGCTCTGATCCGCCAATGGCCCGAGCAAGAACTCCCACTGACCTTCAGGTGCGGCGGCCTGCAACTCGTCCAGCACATGGCGAATGCCATCGCGCTCCGGCGTGTCGCCGTACACGAAGTTTTCCAGCACATTGAGGCTGTCGCGATTGGCCAGCACCAGGCAGTCGGAGGGTTGCCCGTCACGTCCGGCGCGGCCGATTTCCTGGCTGTAGTTTTCGATGGATTTGGGCAGGTCGAAATGCACCACGTTGCGGATGTCGCTCTTGTCGATGCCCATGCCGAACGCGATGGTGGCGACGATGCAATTGGACTGCCCGCCCATGAAGCGCTTCTGGATCGCTTCCCGTTGCTCGTGGGGCAACCCGGCGTGGTAAGCCTCGGCCTGAATGCCATGGCGCCCCAGATGCTCGGCGATGTGTTCGGCGGTTTTCTGCAGGGTGACGTAGACGATGCTCGGCTGGCCAGTCCGCTCGGCCATCCACTCCACCAGCCGTCGGCGCTTGTCCTCACCGCGTACCGGCTCCACCAGCAGATTGAGGTTGGGTCGATAGAAACCGGTGGTCACCACATCTTCAGCGGCGATGGCGAATTTCGCCTGCATGTCGGCGATGACTTTCGGCGTTGCCGTGGCAGTCAGCAGCAAGGTCTGCGGAATGTTGAACTGACGCTGGTAGTCCGGCAGCTTGAGGTAGTCGGGCCGAAAATTGTGGCCCCATTCGGAGATGCAGTGCGCCTCATCCACCACCAGCATCGAGATCGGCACCTGCTGCAAAAAGTTGCGAAAACGCTCGTTCTTCAGGCGCTCAACGGAAATCATCAGGATCTTCAGTTCGCCTGAACGGGCGCGGGCCATCACATCATTGGCGTCTTCGCGACTCTGCGCAGAATCAATGCTGCCTGCCGAAATACCATGGCGCCGCAAAAACTCAAGCTGATCCTGCATCAGCGCCAGCAACGGCGAAACCACCAGCGTCAGGTGCGGCAGCAGGAGCGCCGGGACCTGGTAGCAAAGGGACTTGCCGGAGCCCGTGGGAAAGATCGCCGCCGCCGAGCGCCCGGCCAGCACAGCGCTGATTGCCGCTTCCTGACCGGGTCGAAATTGTGGATAACCGAAAACCTGTTCCAGGGTGTTGTGCATTCGCTGTCACTCCGTTGACCGCTGTGATGCCAACAGCCTAGCGGGCGATCGCAGCGAGTCGAGAATAGGTCGGGGGGCAAATCGATACGGGATGATACAGCGTCGACGGCTCTGTCACGGGATCAAACAAATGAAACACTTTGTTCCTCGCCGCGTGAATCGACCCGAAGGTAATGTCCGTTACGCCTCGAGCCAGGACGGCCGAGGCGCATGGATTTTTATCAAGGAGTGAACATGTCGAACAACCTGAAACTGCACCTCGCCCTGATCTTTGCCTCCCTGCTGCTGGGAGGCTGCACGCCCTCTCCCGACGACTTTCCGCCGATCCTGGCCAGCGTCGTGATCGTCACCGAGGCGCCCTCGGCTTAACCCTCGCAAGCGCTGTGTCAGGGCCGCAACACGGCTACCCGCAGTTGCTCATCCAGTACCCGCTCATGCACATCGAGGCTCTTGCTTGCCCACCGTGCATGGGCCGGGCTGATATCGCCGGTGAAGGCTGCCGCCAATTGACGCAAGTCGGCAACGCTGCGTACCCGTGGGCAAAATGCTTGTTCGTCGCAGTTGTTGCTGGCGTTGCGGTAGGTGTCGAGCAAGCGATCCCACAGCCCGTCGCGCACTTGCCTGATCGACTTGAGCTGCATTTGCTGCACGCCCAGTCGTTGCTTGAGTCCCGACTCGTCCAGGGCTTCGCTCGCCAACAGTGCCTTGCCGAAGATCAGCACTTCAGCGCGGGAGGCTGTATCGATGTCAGCCTGAGTGGTGAGCGCGTCGGGCCAACCGGTGCGCTCCAGGTTGGCCAGCGCCAGCCCGTTGCCCATGTCGGAGGCCAACGTTAAACGACAACCACTGGCCCACAGCAAAATGATCGAGGCCATTCGTAGCCATTGCATACCTAATTCCCTTTAAGCGTGTGTCGGACGTCTGGAAACGCCCTACGGATTCTGGCGCGCACCATACAGAGGTTTACCGGGATTCGCCTGACAAACGTGTGGGAAATTTCGCTCATCAGGGTTTGGCTGTGAAAATGCTGCAAAAACACGTAGGGCAAATGCCCGAACCCCGGAAAAACCCCTACGAATTCTGTCCATTGTGGCTGTCTTGTCCCATTCGATGGCGCCCTTCTATAGTGGCCGGCGCGGCTGAAAACACTGTGTCGGCCCGCCAAAGCGACTTCGTAAAGGACACGCCTCAATCATGAACATGTACATACCGCTGAATACTCGTTTTCGCCCTCTCAAAACCTGCGACGGCGATACCCCGGTCATGGTCATCGACACCGAAGCCAAACCTGGCGACCTGCTCAATGCCGCCGATCAACGCCTGCGTGCCGCCAGTGATCTGCTGGAAACTCTTTACTGCCTGTGTTTCAAACAGGCCGACGTCAAAGATATCCCCAACATCATCAATGCGCTTTATTTGTTGACGCAGGACGGCTGTGACTTGCTGGAAGCTGCAAGACAACGGATAAATAATTAACGCCGCCAGCCGCACTTACAAAGTTCGCAACAACCCTTCGCTTCCATTACTACAAAGTTCAGAACTAGCCTGCTTGCTCTTACATCAACCAAGAGCAACAACATGACTACGCTGACTATTTTCTTCTGCGGTACAGGTTCGACAAAGTTTGATAACACCCACGAAAACTATTGGAATGGCGAATTGGTCTCCACACTGGCCTCCCATCATGCCGGTCGCGAGTTCGCCGAATGGATCGTGGTCGATGGCCCTGGCACCAGCAACCTGCAGGCCGATGAGCTGTTCACCCAATCCAAGGACTACGGCCTTAGCGGAACCTTGTTCGGCAAGGGCTGGGAGGAAAACGTCCAACACGCGATGAACATCATCAAAGGCCAATGCGACTGGCAACGTGAGCAACTGACCGAAGCGGAATATAACCGACTCAAAGCTGCCGGCATTCTGATTGAAGATGTAAAGGTCGAGGGTTCCTGGCTGTGGCGCAAATACAACTACGGCGACCGCAGCATCACGCAACAGAAGTTACAGGAACAAATCATTAAAACGTTCCGCAAGGACGGTGTCATTCCAACAAAAGTCAATCTGGTGGGTTGGAGCCGCGGCGGAATTAGTTGCCATATGCTGGCCAATGCCATGTTCAACGACAGTGCGCTGAAAAACATCCCGGTGAATATCTTTGCCATTGACCCGGTGCCGGGCATTGGCAACTTTCAGGAGCACCGGGTGAAGCTGAGCGCCAACGTAAAAGAGTACGTAGGTTTTTATGCTCGGGACGAACGCTCGAAAGGCTTCAGCTGCGTCATCCCGCAAACCGCTACCGGCACCAAAACCAGCATTTTCCCCATGCCCGGCCGTCACGCCACTCTGGTCGGCAACGCCTCCGCCGATGGCAACAGTGGTCCCAAAGTGCTGGCCGAACCCGGCCTCATCGTCCGTCACTTTGCCGAGGTCTGCCTGAAACGCTGGGGCACTGTACTAAACAAGAACCTCAACCTCACCGACGCCGACCTTCGAAACCACACTGCCGCCATCGTCAACGCGGCAGCGAAATACAAGGCCATGGAGAAGTGCTCCTACACCTGGTTCACCGAACTGGATCAGGGCGAGCGCTACGTGTCGCTGGGCAGCAAAGGCGTCCCGTTCTCGACGGTGAAAGGCACGATCTACACACCGGCGAGCGGGCTGACAACGAGTGTGCTGGATGTTGAGGCGTATCGGGCGATTCGTTGAGGCGGGACTGGTAACAGACGTCAACACAATCACGGGAGAATTGAACGATGGATAGATCCACTGACGGAATTGAACCTCACTGCGACGAAGAGACCTACAAAGAGTGGGTTACTCGGCAAGTTCAGAAAAGCATCGATGATCCACGGCCAAGCATCCCCGATGAAGAGTCGAGACGCTTGATGGCAGCGAAACGTGAACTGTTGAGAACACGCAAGAATCCGTAGGAACGACCCTATTAAATCTTCATCCACGTCCTACATGGAGTGATGCCTTATCGGCTATCACCGTTTGTTAGCTCAAATCTATAGTCGTGACTGTCGCTGCCAAATCAGCGACTCGGGTTTGGTCACCTGAAAATGAGAGAGAAACTTCGCATGCCCTTGTATGCTTGCCGCCTGATTCACGCGGCACGCTTTATGGCGGCTGTGTTTGGGACGCTTCGGCGTACCTGGAGTTCTCTCTCTCTGGTTGACCAACCCGAACACAGTCCGCCTCCTATCGTTTGGTCATGATGTTGGCGGTTCTTCGGATACTTGAGAGAGTCTAACCAATGAAATCATGGAACCAGTTCCCCAACGATCGCTACAGCCCACTTGATACCAACCTCACCGACACCAAGCCATTGGTCATCGACACCGATGCCAACCCGCAAGACATCCTCGAATGCGCCGTCCAGCGCCTGCGCGCCTCAAGCGACCTGCTGCAAACCCTCTACTGCCTCTGCTTCAAACACGCCGATGTAGAAGACATTCCCCACATCACCCACGCCCTTTACCTGCTGACCAAAGACGGGTTTGACCTGTTGCAGGTCGCCCAGCAACGAATGCTCAACTGGAAAGCTCCAGTCTGAGGTTGAGTGATCAGATCGTTCCCATGTTCGACATGAGAACGATCACTTACCAGTCATCTACTCAAATCCCTTCAGCATTGCTGGAAGGTAAGCCAATGGCGTACATTTACGATGATTTTTGTTGAGACTCGGATCTTTACCCGTCGAGTAAAAGAGCTGCTGGACGATGACACGTATGCCGCTTTTCAGAAGCAACTGGTTGTAAGTCCTTCGATTGGCGATGTAATTGAAGGCACAGGCGGGATCCGCAAAACCCGAATCGCAGCGAAAGGACACGGCAAGCGAGGCGGAGCACGGGTGATCTACTACCACTTCGTTTCGGCGTCACAAATCGGATTATTGATGATCTACCCTAAAAATGAACAACACGATCTGTCCAGCGATGAGCGTAAAGCACTCAAGGTCTTGATCGAAAAATGGAGATGCCCATGAGCAAATTTTTTGATGAGCTGATGGAAAGTGTGCAAGAGATGGACGAGATCATACGAGGCGAGCGCGCACCTTCTCGCGAATTCCACGTTGATGCATTGCAGGTCAAAGAAATTCGTAAAGCTACCGGTTTGACCCAAACCAAATTTGCGGCACTGATCGACGTCCAACTCGGCACTCTACGAAATTGGGAACAGGGTCGTCGCGAGCCAACCGGGCCGGCAAAAGCTCTGCTGAAGGCCATTCATAACGACCCGGTTCATGTTTTGAATGCATTGGCCCATTGAGAAAATGAATGCGCACAAAAAAGCCGCCCTCAATAGGCGGCTTTTTCATTCACCAGAACTAAGCCTTACAACTTAGGCCCGGCAGCCTTGATCGCGTCGCTCACGTCGAACTTCTTGAAGTTCTCGATGAACAGACCGGCCAGTGCTTTGGCAGCTTCGTCGTACGCAGCCTTGTCAGCCCAGGTGTTGCGCGGGTTGAGCAGGTTGGTTTCGACGCCCGGTACGGCCAGTGGCACGTCCAGGTTGATGGTGTCCAGGTGTTCGGTTTCGGCACCGATCAGTGCACCGCTCTGGATCGCTGCGATCACGGCGCGGGTGGTCGGGATGTTGAAGCGTTTGCCGACGCCGTAGCCACCGCCGGTCCAGCCGGTGTTGACCAGGTAGACCTTGGAGCCGAAGCCCTTGATGCGCTTGATCAGCAGTTCAGCGTATTCGCCAGCCGGACGCGGGAAGAACGGTGCGCCGAAGCAGGTGGAGAAGGTCGACTTGATGCCGCTGCCCGAACCCATTTCAGTCGAGCCCACCAGTGCGGTGTAGCCGGAAAGGAAGTGGTAAGCCGCTTGTTCGTTGTTCAGGATCGACACTGGCGGCAGTACGCCGGTCAGGTCGCAGGTCAGGAAGATCACAGCGTTCGGCTCGCCGCCCAGGTTCTTCTCGGAACGCTTGGCAACGTGCTCCAGCGGGTAGGCTGCGCGGCTGTTCTGGGTCAGGCTGACATCGGCGTAGTCGGCGTGCTTGGCATCGTCGATCACGACGTTTTCCAGCACCGCGCCGTGCTTGATGGCTTTCCAGATGACCGGCTCGTTCTTCTCGGACAAGTCGATGCACTTGGCGTAGCAGCCGCCTTCGATGTTGAAGACAACGCCTTCGCCCCAGCCGTGTTCGTCGTCACCGATCAGGTAACGGCTTTCGTCGGCGGACAGGGTGGTCTTGCCGGTGCCGGACAGACCGAAGAACAGGGTCACGTCGCCTGCTTCGCCGATGTTGGCAGCGCAGTGCATTGGCAGCACGTCGGAAGCCGGCAGCAGGAAGTTCTGCACCGAGAACATGGCTTTCTTCATTTCACCGGCGTAACGCATGCCGGCGATCAGCACTTTTTTCTGGGCGAAGTTGAGGATCACGCAACCGTCGGAGTTGGTGCCGTCACGCTCAGGCACACACTCGAAGTTGGCCACGTTCAGCACTTGCCACTCTTCACGACCGGCCGGGTTGTATTGGGCCGGGTTGATGAACAGGCAACGACCGAACAGGTTCTGCCAGGCAGTCTGAGTGGTCATCTTCACGGCCAGGTAGTGATCTTCGGCCGCGCCTACATGCACGTGGGAAACGAAATGCTCTTGCGCGTTGTTGAACGCCTCGACACGAGCCCACAGCGCGTCGAACTTGTCGGCCGGGAACTTGCGGTTGATCGGGCCCCAGGCGATGGCGTCCTGGGTGGAAGGCTCTTCAACGATGAAACGGTCGACTGGCGAACGGCCGGTGCGGTGACCGGTGCGAACAACCAGAGCGCCGGTATCGGCAAGCTCGCCTTCACCGCGTTTCAGGGCTTCTTTTACCAGATCATCAACACTCAGATCGGTGTACACGGCGTTATTGGCTTGCGTCATGAGGTTCCCCGTCGGCCAGTGGCCGAGTGTGCTCCAAACGTTTTGTAGTAGAAAGTCGTGCACTACTACCGCGAAAAAAGTGGGCCGGATTATGCCAGAAAAGCCCAAAAAGAGTAGGGCCCTCCCGTCGTAACGGCGTTATTCCGTCGCTGAGCAGTGAATTTACCTGCGCTGAACCGTTTTAGTGCCGGGTATCTGACGGCGTCTCGACGCCTGCGCCAGCGAACAATTGAGCGATATCCGCCGCATCGAACAGGTAGCGCTGGTTGCAGAACTGGCAATCGATCTCGACGCTGCCACCCTGCTCGGCCACCAATTGCTGCGCATCTTCCAGACCCAGGCTGACCAGCGCATTGCCCGAACGCTCGCGGGAGCAGCTGCAGTGGAAGCGCAATTTCTGCACATCGAACAGACGGACCTGCTCTTCATGGTAGAGGCGATGCAGGACCGTTTCGTTGTCCAGGCTCAACAGTTCATCCGCAGTCAGGGTGTTGCCCAGCGCAGTGATGTGCTGCCAACTGGCGGCGCGTTCTTCTTCATCTTTCAGGCGATCGGCAGGCAGTTGCTGCAGCAGCAGGCCACGGGCGCGACGGCCATCGGCGCACAGCTTGAAGCGGGTGCCGACCTGCTGGGACATGACGAAGTAGTTGGTGAAGCAATCGGACAGGGTTTCGCCGTCAAGGTCGACGATACCCTGGTAACGCTGGCCTACCGTCGGGTCGATCGTCAGGGCCAGAACACCGTTGGGCATCAGGTCGGCGAGGGTCGCGTCGGGGGCGATCAGGTCAGCCTCGTAACGGGCCAGGCCACGGATTTCACGCTCGCTGGAGCATTCGATCATCAGCAGCGGGATAGGGCCTTCGGAGCGAGCCTGCAGAATCAGCAAGCCATCGAATTTCAGAGTGCCCACCAGCAACGACGCGGCAGCCATGAATTCGCCCAGCAATTGCGCAACCGGCTCCGGGTACGGGTGCTTGGCGAGCACTTCGGCGTAGCTGCGTTCCAGCGACACCAGTTCGCCGCGCGTGTCGCTGTCATCGAAGATGAAGCGTTGGGTGTAATCGGTATCGAGGAAATCGGTCATAGGTCTAGGTATCTGATTTTAATGACAAAAAGGTTACAAAGAATGAAAATCCCGCGCTTCTGGCATCCATTTTGATGCCTATGTTCAGCCACGGGAGGCATTTTATGAACAATCCGGGTTTGTTCCAATCAAGGTGGAACCTCGGCCGGCTGGTTCTGTGCAATGCAGTGCCATTGGCACTACTGGCTTTCTGGTTATGGCCTACAGGCCAGATGCTGTGTGTGGTTTTCGACGAGTGGCTGTTCCGCTCACTCAATGCACCACTGGCCAGCAACCCCATATGGCTCCACATCTGGGCAATTGCAAGTCTGCGCCCGTTCGACGTTGTCGTCGGACTGATTCTGCTGACTCTGCTGATCAAGGGTGACTGGGTGTTCAAGGCGATTGACGTACGTCGCGCCTTCTTCGGATTTTTCTCGATCCTGCTGCTGATGGTGGTGATCCGCGCACTGTTTTCCAAATTCGCCGACCACATGGGCTGGCAGCACAATAGCCCATCCATGGTGCTCCAGGGCGCCGTTCATATGAGCGACTACTTCCCGCATCTGGAGAAAACCTTTGAGCTGAAGGATCGCTCCAGCCAGAGCTTTCCCGGTGACCATGCGTCGGTGCTGCTGATCTGGGCATTGTTCATGAGCGTGTTCAGTCGCTCAGCCGGCCAGTTCCTCACTATCTGGGGCCTGGCGCTGCTGTTCATGCTGCCGCGACTGGTGGCCGGCGCGCACTGGGGCCAGGACGATTACATCGGTGGCCTGCTGCTGGCGGTGTGGGCGTTGGGCTGGGGTTACTACACGCCGTTTGCCTATCACGCAGCGAACTTCTGGCTGAAGGTTACCGCGCCGATTTTCGGCCTGGCAGGCAAGTTGCCGCTGGTTTCGCGGATGAGTGTGGTGGCGTTCCGGTAATTCGTTGCGCCTGAAAAGATCGCAGCCTGCAGCAGCTCCTTCGGGAGCGAATGCAGGCTGCGATTTTTTATTCGCCGCTACTGTTCCCACGAAATTTAAACAGATCCCGGCGCTGTTTCTTGCTGGGTTTACCGTCGGTGGTCACGCCCAGCGCACCCGCCTTGCGCATCGCCGCAGCCGCCTCGCGCTTGGCGATACTGGCTTCGGTTTCCGTATACAGCGTCTGCGCTTCCGGCGCGCCACGGCGCACGATCGACAGGGCCTGGACCACTACCGTCTTTTCATCGAAGCCGGTACGAATCTCGAATTCATCGCCGATGCGTGGCTCTTTACCAGGCTTGCAGCGCTCTCCCCGACAATGCACCTTGCCGCTTTCAATGGCGGCTTTGGCCAAGGCACGGGTTTTAAAAAAACGTGCAGCCCACAGCCATTTATCGAGACGGACCTTGTCGTCCTCTTCCTGTTTCTGCGCCATATGAATTCCTCGTTCAGCCAGTAGTCGGAAACTGTACTACCGATTCTGTCGGGCGCAAGAACTCGGCCCTCCAGATAAACTGTGATCTTCGCCGGCTGACCGGCATGGAGTGATCGAGTGACCAAATTTCCGTCGTCATTGACCTCGCCCAAATCCGGGTGCCTGGGCTGCCAGCAAAGCGAGCCGCTGGGCTTCGATTTTTCCTTCGCTTATCAGCCCATCGTGGATCTGCGTGACGAGTCGGTTTACGCCTACGAGGCACTGGTTCGTGGTCCGGCAGGTGAAGGCGCGTTAACCGTGCTGGACCAGGTTACAGAAGACAACCGCTACCGTTTCGACCAACTCTGCCGGACTCGCGCCATCGAAGGCGCAGCCGCGCTTAATATGCAGACACACTTGTCGATCAACTTCATGCCCAACGCCGTCTATCGTCCAGAGTTATGCATTCGCAGCACCCTGGAGGCCGCCAAGAAATACAATTTCCCGATCGACCGTCTGATTTTCGAAACACTGGAAAGCGAGCACGTAGATAACTATCGCCATTTGACCAATATTCTGCGTGAATACCGCGAATTCGGCTTCAAGACGGCCATCGACGATTTCGGTGCCGGCTATTCGGGGCTCAATCTACTGGCCGATTTCCAGCCGGACCTGATCAAACTCGATATGGCGCTGATCCGCGATATCGACCGTGACCGTGTTCGTCAGGCTATCGTTCGGGGGATTGTCACAATCTGTGCGGACTTGGACGTTACAGTCATCGCCGAAGGCATAGAAAGCGCTGGTGAACGGGATTTCCTGGCAGATTGTGGAATATTTCTGATGCAGGGATTCTGGTTCGCCAAGCCTGCATTCAAAGCGTTAGCTCAGGTTTCCCCTGGAGCGTGGACGCGTTAATTGTTGGTTTTTTCCATTGAAGACATTTGACCATTTGACCGTTGTCGGTCTGCGCGAGTGGGTGGCGCTCCCGGATCTGGGAGTCGCGGGCCTTCGGGCGAAAATCGACACCGGCGCCAGTACCTCCAGCCTGCACGCCACCGACATCGAACCGTTCGAGCGGGACGGCGAGAAGTGGGTGCGCTTCACCGCGCACCTGGGCACGGTGGTGCAGTTGCGCCACCGGCGTTGTGAAGCGCCGCTGGTCACCCGCAAGACCATCAAGAGTTCCAACGGCCAGGCCCAGGTGCGCTACGTGATCAGCACCACCCTGGCCCTCGGTGATCGGGTCTGGCCGGTCGAGTTCACCCTCGCCTGCCGCAAGTCCATGCGTTATCGCCTGTTGCTCGGTTCCAAAGCCTTGATCGACGGCCAGCTGGTGGTCAATCCGGGCATCAAATATGTACAAGACAAGCCGGTGTTCCCGGTATCTACCTCCTCCACAGGTGTTGCATGAAGATCGCTGTGCTGTCGCGGAACCCGCGTCTGTATTCCACCCGTCGTCTGGTCGAAGCCGGCACCGAACGCGGGCATGAAATGGTGGTGATCGACACCTTGCGCGCCTACATGAACATCGCCAGCCACAAGCCGCAGATCCACTATCGCGGCAAACCGCTGGAAGGTTTCGATGCGGTGATCCCGCGGATCGGTGCGTCGGTGACTTTCTATGGCTGCGCGGTGCTGCGTCAGTTCGAAATGATGGGGGTGTTTCCGCTCAACGAATCGGTGGCCATCGCCCGTTCCCGGGACAAGCTGCGTTCGCTGCAACTGCTGTCACGCCGTGGTATCGGCCTGCCGGTGACCGGATTCGCCCACTCGCCGGACGACATTCCCGACCTGATCGACATGGTCAACGGCGCGCCGCTGGTGATCAAGGTGCTGGAGGGCACACAGGGCATCGGCGTGGTGCTGTGCGAAACGGCGACGGCGGCGGAGTCGGTGATCGAGGCGTTCATGGGTCTGAAGCAGAACATCATGGTCCAGGAATACATCAAGGAGGCGGGCGGCGCGGACATCCGCTGCTTCGTGGTCGGCGACAAGGTGATTGCGGCCATGAAGCGTCAGGCCAAGCCCGGGGAATTCCGCTCCAACCTGCACCGGGGCGGCAGCGCCAGCCTGATCAAGATCACCCCGGAAGAGCGCATGACCGCGTTGCGCGCCGCCAAAGTGATGGGCCTGGCGGTGGCGGGGGTGGATATCCTGCGCTCCAATCACGGGCCTCTGGTGATGGAAGTGAACTCGTCGCCGGGTCTGGAAGGGATCGAAACCACTACCGGCAAGAACGTGGCGGGGATCATCATCGAGCATCTCGAGAAGAATGGCGGGCCGAACATGACTCGCACCAAAGGCAAGGGATGAACCTTGATTCAGGCGGCCGCAAGGCCGCCTGAAACTTAAACCGCGTCCCGCGGCAGCATCAATCCCAGCGGCAACCGCACCCGCGCCTCCAGCCCGCCACCGGAGCGGTTACGCAACTCGACATTGCCGCCATGCATCGAAGCAATCCGCTTCACGATCGCCAGCCCCAGCCCGGTGCCCTTCCCGCCTCGTGCTCGATCCCCTCGGGTGAACGGGTTGAAGATCGCTTCAAGCTCGGAAGGGTCAATCCCCGCCCCACGGTCCATCACACTCAGCACCACGTACGGCGCGCTGGTGTCGCCGGACACATAGGCCGCGACGTCCACGCTACCGCCGGCATGGTTCAATGCGTTGCCGATCAGGTTGTTCAGCAGGCGCTTCATCGACACCCGACGCAGCGGGAACGGCTGGATCGGCTCCAGACGCAAGCGCACTTTCTCTTCACTCTGGTTGTACGGCGCCGCGACTTCACGCACCAGATCGCTCAGATCCACTTCCTCCACCGACTCGTCCCGACCATCGCGAATGAACGCGAGGAACTGGTCGAGAATCGCGTCCATGTCTTCGATGTCGCGCACCATGTCGTCGGTCAGATCGGTGCGATCGCCCATC
Organism: Pseudomonas sp. SDO52101_S400; assembly: GCF_054071635.1. Taxonomy (NCBI): domain Bacteria; kingdom Pseudomonadati; phylum Pseudomonadota; class Gammaproteobacteria; order Pseudomonadales; family Pseudomonadaceae; genus Pseudomonas; species Pseudomonas sp. SDO52101_S400. Next base: position 85,927 of record NZ_JBSVWF010000022.1, read on the forward strand.
AGCTCCAGTGACAGTCGCAGGCGGGTCAGCGGTGTACGCAAGTCATGGGAAACCCCGGCGAGCATCAGCTCTCGTTCACGACCAGCCTGTTCAACGTCCTCGGCCATCTGGTTGAAGGCGCGATAAACCTCGGTCATTTCGCTCGGGGTGTCGCTGATCGGCAGGCGCACGCTGCGGCCCTGGCCGAGTTGTCGAGCAGCAAAAACGAGCCGTTTCAACGGCTGATTGAGCTGGCTGACAAAGATCCATGCCGACGCGGTCGAGAGCAGCCCGATGGCAAGGAACCAGCCGAGTACGTTCCAGATTTTCTGGCCACGCAACGGATGCGGATACAACGGTACTTTCAGCCAGCCATCACCCAGGCTAGGCGCACGCACCCACAATGCCGGCGGCGAATGCATGCGCAACCTAACCTCGGTGTCGGCCCCCAGCTCCGCCTGCATCTGCCGCTGGTAGATTTCGCTGTACGGCCAATGCTGTTCGCCTTCCGGCACACCGGCACCGACTACGCGGATCAGGGTCGCGGCATCGGCGATCTTCGCGCGGTTTTCTTCATCGGCGGCCCAATAGGCACGCAGCGTCAGGGCGACGCCGTGGCTGTATTGGCGGTCAACCAGCACATCCTCGTTCATCAGCAGATAAACCAGGGTCAGTGCCTTGGAAAACAATACGACGATCAGCACCAGCCAGAGGGTGCGGGAGAAGAAACTTTGGGGGAACCAGACAGGGGTTTTCATGGATAACCGCTACGCACTTGCAGGAGCGAGCAATGCTCGCATATTGCGGATAACGAGTCTGCGAAGGCGGCACTTTCGACCGTTTCCCGCAGACCCGCTCCTACAAATCACCCGTCACTTGGTGGAGTTGCCATCCGGCACGAACACATAACCCACGCCCCAGACAGTCTGGATGTAGCGCGGTTTGGACGGATCGGGTTCGATCATCCGGCGCAGACGGGAAATCTGCACGTCGATGGAACGCTCCAGAGCATCCCATTCCCGGCCACGGGCCAGGTTCATCAGCTTGTCGCGGGTCAGCGGCTGACGGGCGTTCATCACCAGGGCCTTGAGTACCGCAAACTCACCGGTGGTGAGCATGTGCACTTCGTCGCCGCGCTTGAGTTCGCGGGTGGCCAGGGACAGTACGTAGTCGCCGAACGTGACGTTTTCTTCTTCACTGCCCGGCGCGCCTGGCACCGGTGCAGCCTGACGGCGCAGGACCGCTTTGACGCGGGCCATCAACTCGTCCGGGTTGAACGGCTTGGCCAGATAGTCGTCGGCGCCCAGTTCCAGGCCTTTGATACGGCTCAGCTCGTCGCCCTTGGCGGTGAGCATGATGATCGGGATCTGATTGTTCGCGCCACGCAGGCGGCGGCAAGCGGTCAGGCCGTCTTCGCCCGGCAGCATCAGGTCGAGAACGACCAGATTGAACACTTCACGGGACAGCAGACGATCCATCTGCTCGGTATTCGGTACGGCGCGGGCACGGTAGCCCTTGCTGACGAAGAAGCGTTCCAGCAGGCTGCTCAGCCCCGGATCGTCGTCAACAATAAGAATTTTTTCGCCTTCAGCAGTTTGTGCAGTGCTGCTCATTGGATGCTCCTTTTAGCTCGGCGCGCATTATGGCGTAGCTGCCGTTATACGCACCGTGTGCATTGTTAGCAGATTTTTCCTTCACTGCCAGAAAACCGGGGCTTGAGCCTACAGACTGCGTCGCCCCCGAATGACAGAACGCTGGTTATAATGCGCGGCCTTTTGTGTCAGGCAACGTCTGAATCGTTACCGCAGGTGGCCGTCTCTTATTTTCCCGCCCCTCGCAGTAATTGTTCGATTTCACGGGTCAATGGAATGCCTTTTGACCCAGGCAGCGGCAAGCTTCAGGCCGCCCAACCAGACTCCGGGCCTTTATTTACGTGCCTGCGAGCCTGCTTTCACAATTTGTCAGGTGGTTTTATGGACAGCATCAACAGCCGCATCGCCGAGGAACTCGGCGTACGCCCACAACAGGTCGAAGCGGCCGTCGCGCTACTCGATGAAGGCTCTACCGTTCCCTTCATCGCCCGTTACCGGAAAGAAGTGACCGGCAGCCTCGATGACACTCAGTTGCGTCATCTGGAAGAGCGTCTGCGCTACCTGCGAGAACTCGACGAACGGCGCATCAGCATTCTTTCCAGCATCCAGGAGCAGGGCAAACTCACCCCTGAGCTGGAGCGCGAAATCAAACTCGCCGACACCAAGACCCGCCTCGAAGACTTGTACCTGCCGTACAAGCAGAAGCGCCGCACCAAGGGCCAGATCGCCCTGGAAGCCGGCCTCGGCGAGCTGGCCGACGGTCTGTTCAACGACCCGTCGCTGGCCCCGGAAGCCGAAGCCGCGCGCTTCATCGACGCCGAAAAAGGCGTGGCCGACGTCAAGGCTGCACTGGAAGGCGCCAAGTACATCCTCATGGAGCGCTTCGCCGAAGACGCCAACCTGCTGGAAAAACTGCGCACCTACCTGAAACAGGAAGCCACCCTCAGCGCCCGCGTGATCGCCGGCAAGGAAGAGGAAGGCGCCAAGTTCCGCGATTACTTCGAACACGACGAACCGCTGAAAAGCATGCCGTCGCACCGCGCGCTGGCGATTTTCCGTGGCCGCAACGAAGGCATTCTCAGCTCCGCACTGAAAGTCGGCGAAGAGTTGCCGGGCACCCTGCATCCTTGTGAAGGCATGATCGGCCAGCACGTCGGCATCCAGAACCAGAACCGTCCGGCCGACAAATGGCTGGGCGAAGTGGTGCGCTGGACCTGGAAGGTCAAGCTCTACACCCACCTTGAAACCGACCTGCTCGGCGAGCTGCGCGACGGCGCCGAAACCGAAGCGATCAACGTCTTTGCCCACAACCTGCACGACCTGCTGCTGGCGGCCCCGGCCGGCCCGCGTGCCACCCTGGGCCTCGACCCGGGCCTGCGCACCGGCTGCAAGGTGGCCGTGGTCGACTCCACCGGCAAGCTGCTGGATCACGCTACGGTTTACCCGCACGTGCCGCACAACAAATGGGATCAGACCATCGCGATCCTGGCCGCCCTGTGCGCCAAGCACTCGGTCGACCTGATCGCCATCGGCAATGGCACCGCCAGCCGTGAAACCGACAAATTGGCCATCGAGCTGATCAAAAAATATCCAGCGATGAAAATGACCAAGGTCATGGTCTCCGAGGCCGGCGCATCGGTGTACTCGGCATCGGAACTGGCGGCCAAGGAATTCCCGGATCTGGACGTATCGATCCGTGGTGCCGTGTCCATCGCCCGTCGCCTGCAGGATCCACTGGCCGAACTGGTGAAAATCGATCCGAAATCCATCGGTGTCGGCCAGTACCAGCACGACGTGTCGCAGCTGAAACTGGCGCGTGGCCTGGACGCCGTGGTCGAGGACTGCGTGAACGCCGTGGGCGTGGACGTGAACACCGCATCCGTAGCGCTGCTGGCGCGGATCTCCGGCCTCAACGCGACCCTGGCGCAGAACATCGTGACTCACCGTGACGAGCACGGCGCGTTCAAGACCCGCGCTGCACTGAAGAAAGTCGCGCGTCTGGGCGAAAAAACCTTCGAACAGGCCGCCGGCTTCCTGCGTGTGATGAACGGCGACAACCCGCTGGATTCCTCGGCCGTTCACCCGGAAGCCTATCCGCTGGTGCAACGCATTGCCGCCGAAACCGACCGCGACATCCGCTCGCTGATCGGCGACGCCGCGTTCCTCAAGCGTCTGGATCCGAAGAAGTTCACCGACGAAACCTTCGGTCTGCCAACCGTCACCGACATCCTGCAGGAACTGGAAAAACCGGGCCGCGACCCGCGTCCGGAGTTCAAGACCGCCGAGTTCCAGGAAGGCGTCGAGGACCTGAAAGACCTGCAACTGGGGATGATCCTCGAAGGCGTGGTGACCAACGTGACTGCGTTCGGCGCGTTCGTCGACATCGGCGTGCACCAGGACGGTCTGGTGCATATTTCGGCGCTGTCGGAGAAGTTCATCAAGGATCCACGCGAAGCGGTGAAGGCCGGTGACGTGGTGAAAGTGAAGGTCATGGAAGTCGACATCCCGCGCAAACGCGTCGGCCTGTCGATGCGCATGAGCGACACTCCGGGCGAGAAGATAGACGGTGCCCGTGGTTCGCGTCCGGGTTCGGCGCCACGCCAGTCGCAGGGTTCGGCTCCGCGCAAGGAAAGCACCCCGGCTGCTCCAGCCAATAACGCGATGGCGTCGCTGTTCGCCAACGCCAAGCAGTTGAAGAAACGCTGATGGAGATTCCGGCCGGGCTCGTCGAGAGCGCGTTTTTCAAGCTGTTGGGCTGCCGTCTGCACAGCCTGGAAACCGGGGTGGCGCAAGTCGCCCTGGCGCTGGAACCCGAACTGCGCAATCGCGGCGGCAAGCTGCACGGTGGCGCGCTGTTCAGTCTGGTCGATATCGCCATGGGGCTGGCCTGTTCCAGCACCCACGGCTTTGACCAGCAGAGCGCGACCATCGAGTGCAAGATCAACTACATCCGCGCCGTCTCCGAAGGCGAAGTGATGTGCACGGCGCGGGTGATTCACCCGGGCCGGCGCACGCTGGTGGTCGAAGCCGACGTGATACAGGGCGACAAACTGGTCGCAAAAGCGCAAGGCACGTTCGCTGTCCTGTAGATGTTGTTCATCATTTTGAGTTAATTTCGGCGCTGTGATCGCAGCGTCGAGCTTTTCTGTGGGAGCGGGCTTGCCCGCGAAGAGGGAGTGTCAGACAGCATCAGGTTGCCTGACACGACGCC
>NZ_JBSVWF010000023.1:0-86493 GCF_054071635.1 Pseudomonas sp. SDO52101_S400
TGTGTCAACTGACACACCGCTTTCGCGAGCAAGCCCGCTCCCACAGTTTGTTTTGTGGTGAACAACGTGAGGACACCGTTTTGCGCTCTACCGAAGTCGTGATCATTGGCGCTGGCGCCGCAGGGTTGATGTGTGCACTGACCGCCGCCGGGCGCGGGCGTCAGGTGCTGCTGCTCGACCACGCGAACAAGGCCGGCAAGAAAATCCTTATGTCCGGCGGTGGGCGCTGCAACTTCACCAACATGTACACCGAACCGAGCAATTTCCTCTCGCAGAATTCGCACTTCTGCAAATCCGCGCTGGCCCGCTACACCCAGTGGGATTTCATCGGCATGGTCGCCAAACACGGCGTGCCGTATCACGAGAAAAAGCTCGGCCAGTTGTTCTGCGATAACAAATCCAGCGACATCCTCGGCATGTTGCTGGACGAATGCGATCAGGTCGGCGTCAACCTGCACCTCGACACGTCGATCCAGACCCTCTCGAAAGTCGAGGGCGGTTACCTGCTCGACACCACCCTCGGCCAGATCCAGTGCCAGTCGCTGGTGATCGCCACCGGCGGCCTGTCGATCCCGACCTTGGGTGCCACCGGTTTCGGTTACCAGGTCGCCAAACAATTCGGCCACGACCTGCTGCCGACCCGCGCCGGGCTCGTGCCATTTACCATTACCGATCAGCTCAAGGATTTGTGCACCGAGCTGTCGGGCACCTCGGTGGATTGCCTGGTCAGTTGCAACGACCAGAGTTTTCGCGAAAACATCCTGTTCACGCACCGCGGCCTGAGCGGCCCGGCGATTCTGCAGATTTCCTCGTTCTGGGAGCCGGGCGACACGGTCGAGATCAACCTGCTGCCCGATCACGACGCCGCGAGCTGGCTGCAACAGCAGACTGCCGAACGCCCGAACAGCGAACTGAAAACCCTGCTCGGCGAAATCTTCACCAAGAAGATGGCCAACCTGCTGGCGGATAACTGGTTCGTCTCCAAACCGATGAAGCAGTACACCCACGCCGAACTGGCGGACATCGCCGAGAAACTCGGCAGCTGGAAAGTCGTCCCGGCCGGTACCGAAGGCTACCGCACGGCCGAAGTTACCCTCGGTGGCGTCGACACCCGCGAAGTCTCGTCCAAGACCATGGAATCGCTGAAAAGCCCGGGCCTCTACTTCGTCGGCGAAGTGCTGGACGTCACCGGGCATCTGGGTGGTTTCAACTTCCAGTGGGCGTGGGCCTCGGGTTACGCCGCCGCCCAGTACGTCTGATCCAAAATCAAACGCAAAACCTGTGGGAGCGAGCCTGCTCGCGAATGCGGTGTGTCCTTCAAAATCAATGTTGAATGATATGCCCCCCTCGCGAGCAGGCTCGCTCCCACAGTTGGTTTCAGGCAGACCAGGGAGAGTTGCGAATGACCTCGACGAAATTCATCGGCTTGAACCCCGGCATCTGATCCTTCAGCACATCGGTCTTCACATTGCCGAACGTCGTATGCGGACGGTGACGCAAGCCATCGGCAAACGCGCAGATGATGCACTCCTTGAAGCCCTCACCCCGTGGATGCGCATGCACCACCGCCTCACGCTGCACGGTGGTGAACGCCGCGTAATCCATGCCCAGCACATCCATTTCGACACCCGCCGTCACCAGCGCCACGGTCGGACGCAAATGCTTCGGCACGCCCGGCGTGGTGTGCAGGGCGATAGACAGCCAGACCTGTTCGATGTCGTCGTTGCTCAGCCCGTAAGGCTTGAGAAATGCCGCTGCCGCGTTGGCACCATCGACTTCGAAGCGCTCGTCATCGCTGCGGTGACCTTCGACCAGACCCAGATCGTGGAACATCGCGCCGACGTACAGCAGCTCCGGATCGTAGGTCAGTTGCTGGCGTTCTCCGCTCAACGCGCCGAACAGAAACACCCGGCGCGAGTGGTGGTAAAGCAGGTCGGATTCGATGTCGCGGATGTATTCGGTGGTGGCCCGGGCGAGGGCACTGTCGGGGATCTGGATACCGGCAATCGTGGTGCTCATGGAAGCTTTCCTCTTCGAGAACGCCGTCGCGGCGCTGATGGGCAAAGTCTGTTCTCGGGGGCGAAAGCGGACAATCGATCCATGGCTGCGATCCTTGCCATTCCACCTGCAAATCGTGCCAGCTCGCTTCTGCGGCGCGGATTGGCTAGGGTTGGCGCTGATCCGCCATTCCCCGGGAGTCGACATCGCCATGAACAAAACCGTCGCCATCGTGGTGTTCCCCGGCGTGCAGGCGCTGGACGTCAGCGGGCCCATGGATGTGTTCGCCGAGGCCAACCGCTTTCTGGCGCCGGAGGATCATTACCGGCTCGAAGTGATCGGCGTCGAGCGCGGACCGATGGCGTGCTCCAATGGGCTGACCCTGAGTGCGCATCGGCACTTCAGCGACGTGCCGGACGCTTTCGACTTGCTGCTTGTGGCGGGTGGGCCGCAGTTGCCGTTCCTGGATTTCGGCGAGGCGTTCGATGCGTGGTTGCGCGAGGCCTGTGGGCGGGCGCGGCGGTTCGGCTCGATCTGTAACGGTGCGTTCATGCTCGCCCGTGCCGGGTTGCTGGGCGGGCGCACGGTCACTACCCACTGGAATGACGCCGAGGCGCTGGCGCGGTTGTACCCGTCGAGTCGGGTCGAGGCCGATCGGTTGTACGTCGAGGATGGCCAGCTCTACACCTCGGCCGGGGTGACGGCTGGGATCGATCTGTCGCTGTACCTGCTGGCGCGGGATTATGGTGCCGAAGTGGCGTTGAGCGTGGCCAAGCGATTGGTGGTGTTCACCCAGCGCTCGGGCGGGCAGTCGCAGTTCAGTCCGTTCCTCACGCCCCATGCCGAACCGACGTCGGCGGTGGCGATGGTGCAGTTGTACGTGCTGGCCAATCTCACCGGCGACCTGACCATCGCCGACCTGGCGAATGCCGCGAACATGAGCGCGCGTAACTTCTCCCGGGTGTTTGCCCGGGAAGCGAAAGTCACCCCGGCGGAATTCGTCGAGCGGGCGCGGGTGGATGCGGCGCGGGTGATGCTCGAAAGCACCACGGTGCCGCTGAAGACGGTGGCGTATCAGTGCGGGTTTCGCGATGCGCAACACATGCGCAGCGTGTTCAACCGGCGGCTGGGGGTAACGCCGCAGCAGTTTCGGCTGAATTTTGCGGCGATGGTTTGAGCTGAGGTTGGCTTGAGATCGCTACCCCTCACCCCAGCCCTCTCCCCCTGGGAGAGGGGGCCGATTGGGGAATATTGGAGAGATACGCCGACCTGAGCGAACTCGGCTGAATCCATAATCGACTCCGATCGTTCAGGTCGATGTATGACGCAAGACACCTCGGTCGGCTCCCTCTCCCTCCGGGCGGTCCGACGTTTCGGGAGGGCTGGGGTGAGGGCGGCTTTTAAGGCGCAGCCCGCTTAGGCAGCAACTTCAGCGTACTGCGCGTATTCGCCGTCACCTCTTCCTCACTGAAATGCGCCTGCACATACATCCCGTCCACATACGCCTCCGCCTGATCGTCATAGTGGCTGTCGAACGGCACACCGCTCTGGCCCACCGGGTTGATCGTCAGACTGTGAGCCGGATCCGCGAAGTCCACCAACCGCCGCGTCGATGGCCCATAGGTCACCGGCCACGGCGCCGGGCCGATCTTCGCCGAGAGGTTGTTCGGCACTTCATGGGAGCCCGGCGCGGCGAAGGGGCCGACGTTGAAAATGCGATCCAGCGGTTTCTGCTGACCCAAAGGATGACCATGGGTCAGCGTATGCGCCTTGCCCCACTGCCAGCCAGAGGCATCGTCGCCGAGGGTCTGTTTCAGGTGCGTCATGCTCGCCTGCCACGCGGTGCGCACGGTGTCGGCGCGGGTTTCCTTGCCCGGGGTGTTGCGGTTGTCCCACCACGGCGAGTCGGCGTTGGCGGCCAGTCGTGGCAGCGCTGCGTCGAGCACGCGGGTCGACAGCAAGGTCTCGAGCATGTCGTTGCCCAGCTCATCGCGCATCGCCGCGTCGGCCAGGTCGTAGAGGAACTGGTTGAACACCGTGGCGCTGACGGAATCCAGCGGGTAGTCGCCTTGCCACTGGGCCAGTTGCTCGACCAGTTTCAGCTGCGCCGGGTCGCTCACCACTTCACGCAATACCGGCAGCAACGGTGCCAACAGACGCGGGCCATAACCGGTGGCAGTGCCCAGTTGCAGCTTCTGGTTGGCCTCGTTGTCCCACTTCACAGTCTTGTCGGCGAGCTGACGGTTGAGCTGCTGGCCACGGTCGGCGAGGTTGTAGTAACCGGGAATCTCCATGCCGGTCGGCGATACGGGCTGGAAGTTGGCCGAGACGATATAGCCCCGCGCCGGGTTCTCTTCCTGCGGGTTGGCGCTGAACGGGAAATAGCCGTCCTTGTCCGCCTGATTGCCGCTACCGTCGAGGATGAACTCGGGTTTGACCCCGGCCGGACGCTTGGGTAGCAACGCCGAGGCCCACCAGGCGATATCGCCCTTGGCATTGGCGTAGACGATGTTCAGCCCCGGCGCCTGGACCTTGGCCGCTGCGGCACGGGCCTTGGCCAGGGTGTCGGCACGGTTGAGCTGGTAGAAGCCTTCGAGGATCGGGTTCGGTGTTTCGAGGAAGGCCCACCACATGGCAATCGGGGTTTTCCCGGCGGCGGTGCCGAGGGCGTCATTGACGATCGGCCCGTGAGGCGACTGGCGCAGGGTGATGGTCACCGGCGCCTGGCCTTTCACCGCAATCTGCTGCTCGGTGCTGACCATGTCGGTCCACTGGCCGTGATACCAGACCTGATTCGGATTGTCCGGGTTGACCTTCTCGGCGATCAGGTCCAGGTCATCGTTCTGGAACATGGTCAGGCTCCAGCCGAAATCCAGGTTGTGTCCCAGAAATGCAAATGGCACCAGCGCCTGATGATGGCCGTAGAGTTCAAAACCCGGCGCCGACAGTTGCGCCTCGTACCACACCGACGGCACCGAAAAGCGGATGTGCGGGTCGCCGGCCAACAATGCCTTGCCGCCCTTGCTGCGACTGCCGGCAATCACCCAGGCGTTGCTGCCTTCGAACTGCGGCAGGCCGTTGTCGATCAGTGCCTGCTCGCTGAGGCGGGCGAGGGCGTTCAGGTCTTTCCAGTCATCGGCAGCGAGTGCCGGTGCGCTGCCGGCGCGGCCCTTGGCGAGCACGCCCTTGGGCTGCCAGTCGAGGTCGAAGACGTTGAGGTAATCGGCGCCGAGCTGATCGCGCACATAGGTCAGCAATGGTTCGGTGCGAAACGCGGCGGCGAAGCTGTAAGCCATGTAGCCGGCGACGCTGATGCTGTCTTCGGCGGTGAACGGCCGCTTGGGGATGCCCAGCACGTCGAACTCCATTGGCGAAGCGTGGGAGTCCTGATATTGGTTGATGCCGTCCAGATAGGCTTGCAGGGCCTTCCAGGCCGGCGACTGCTTGTCGAGGCTGGCCACGTAAGTGGCGGCGCGCTCGCGAATGCGCAGGCTGCGGAACAACTTGTCGGTGTCGAGCAGTTTCGGTCCGAGCACTTCGGCCAGTTCGCCCCGGGCCAGGCGGCGCATGGCTTCCATCTGGAACAGTCGGTCCTGGGCGTGCACATAACCGAGTGCGCGATAGAGGTCGGTTTCGTTTTCGGCACGGATGTGCGGCACGCCGCGCTCGTCATAACGCACGGTCACCGAGCCTTGCAGGTTGCGCAACTCCACCTGGCCCTGACGCATCGGTTGCTTGCTGTATACGTACCAGCCGCCGGCGGCGAGCAGTGCAACGATGAGCAAGGCAAGAACGGTGAAGACGCGTTTCATGGTGACTCCTTGTGCATTCGGGGTTGCCGCCCGTGCGGGCTGCAAACAATTAGCACACGCCTCGTGTGCCGTGCATCGCTGTCCTTTAAATGTCCGGAATGCCTTACTTCGTTTCTACTGGCCACGGGCAGTAGCAACCGACCGCCAGCGTGTGGGTGGCATTGACCGGACGATCATCACTCAACGCTTGGAGGATCGGTTCGATAAAACTGTTGCTGGAGTTGCACGTCAGGCCTTCGCTGTAAGGCCCGAAGTACGCCAGTTTGCCGCTACGGTCCCAGATCGCCACGGCCGGGCTGGCGGGAATCTGCTCCGAACCTGGCAACACCGCGATGGTTTTCAATTGGCTGAGCGTTGCGGGCAACTGGCCGTGGCTGCCGGCCTTCTGCACGGCGAAGAACTCCACGCCCTTGGGGCCGAACTGTTCGACCATCTCGGTCAGGTGCTGTTGATTGCCGACGTTACATGGACAGGCCGGATCCCAGAAGTGCACCAAGCGGATGTTGCCGGGGCCGGCGAGGTCGTCGGGCAGGCGCAGCGGATCGCCGGAAAACACCGCAGTGTGTTCGCTGAAGGCCCGCAGGTAGCGGCCCTGAAACCAGTCGTACGCGGCCCACAGCACGCCGGCACACACGATGGCGAGCAGGCTGGCAAACAGTGCGGTGCGGTAGGGCGAGCGCATGGATTTGAGTCCTCAGAGGCGCGCTAGCTTGCCATGCTTGCTTCTACAGATGAATATCGCAGGCCGATAAAGTCTGTTTACCGTTCTGGAATTGCCCATGTCTGTTGCCTTCGATCCCGATCATCTGCGTGCGAGCCTCAAGCCTTTGGCCGAGTGGCAGCCGCTGTCCGAGGAGGCGAAGGCGTATCAGCGGTTCTACAAGACCGACTTTCCGGAGCGCGATGTCTGGCGTGGCATGGGCCGGTTCGACGTCGATGGTTATGAGTTGGTCAGTCATTGCTGGTGGCCGGCGGAAACGGCCAAGGCCACGCTGTTTCTGGTGCACGGTTTTTATGACCACACCGGTCTCTACCGGCATGTGATCGAGTGGGCGCTGAATCAGGGGTTCGCAGTGATTGCCTGCGATCTGCCGGGGCACGGTCTGTCGAGCGGGCCACGGGCGAGCATTCGCGACTTCTCTGAATATCAGGATGCCCTGCAAGGCCTGTTCGCCGAGGCGCACTCGATTGCGCTCCCGCAGCCGTGGCACTTGTGCGGGCAAAGCACCGGCGGGGCGATCATTGTCGATCACGTGCTCAACCATGGCGAAAACAGCCCTGCGCAAGGCCAACTTATTCTGCTGGCACCGTTGGTGCGGCCGCGGGCCTGGGGCTGGTCGCAGTTCAGTTACTACCTGCTCAGGCCTTTTGTCAGGGGCATTGCCCGGCGTTTCAGCGAGAACTCCAACGACCCGGCATTCCTGCCGTTCCTGCAGGCCGATCCGTTGCAACCCAAACGCCTGCCGACGGCGTGGGTCGGTGCGTTGTCACGCTGGATCAAGCGAGTGGAATACGCGAAGAAAAGTCCGCGCCGTCCGCTGATCATTCAGGGCCAGGCGGACATGACGGTGGATTGGCCGCACAACCTGCAAGTGCTGAAGTGGAAGTTCGACCGGCCGCAGATTCTGCTGCTGGCCGAGGCGCGGCATCACCTGGCCAATGAGACGGCGGAAATGCGCGAGGAATATTTCGAGTTCCTGAACAAGCGGATCAAGGGCCGTCATTCCCAGTGATCCTGATGGCCCTTTCGCGAGCAAGCCCGCTCCCACATTTAACCGTACTCATCCAGCATCAACTCGGTCGAATGTGGGAGCGGGCTTGCTCGCGAAGGCGGTCTGTCAGGTCATAAAGATTACTGGCTGAGGTTCGAGGTGCTTTGCCCCACGGCCAACCCGGCGCGAATCGCCGCCAGCGCGGCCTGATAGTAGGCCTTGCCTTCGGTAGATTCGGCAAAGGTCGCGAACTCTTCCAGTTCTTCATCCGACAGGTCGCGATAGACGTACAGCAGCGTGTTGTTCAGGTCGGCACCGATCTGATCCATCAGGCGCTGGCGCTGGCCGTTCAACATGCCCTGGGCCTGACCGCCGCCGAGCAGGCCGGGGATCATCGAGCTCAGGCTGTCCGCTGCCACACCGGCAATCGCCAGGCTGACTTCGGCACCGGCTTCACGGGCAGGCAGGGCCTGGGCGAGGTGGCCGATGATCAGCAGGCGGCTGTCGCTGGCCGGCATCTTCGGCAGGCCCTTGGCGTTTTTCGCCAATTGGTCGCGGCGGGTCGCCAGCAGTTCGGCGGCGACGATCTTCTTGCCCAGCGGTGACTGGAAGAACGACAAGGCCGGTTTCGGATCGGCGAGGTTCTTGCGCAATTGTGCTTCGGCCCGTTGATCCACGGCCTGAGGAGCAAAGCGCTGATTGCTGTTGTTCACCAGCGCCTGAAACACTGCCGGCGGCAAGCTGTTCTGGTAACGCTGTTGCGCGGCGCTCAGGGCGTCATTGAAATGCGCGCGTTGGTCCGGCCAGCCGGCGACCTTGTACAGCTGGTCGTGGCCGTCTGCCCAGGCGGGCAAAGCGCAGAACATCAACAGTGAAAAAAGCAAACGGCGCATAGGGACTCCTGTCAGCAGCGGACTATTCTCCGTGCGGTGCCAGTACTTGTCGAGAATTCGTATCAAGCCGCCGCGTGGCTCTGTCGGAATTCCTGGCACAGGCATACTATGCGCGCCATGCAAATATCCTCTGAACACCCGCTGCTGTTACGTATCGTCGACGATCTGGCCGAACGTGGCTGGTCGCAGCAGAACATTTTCCTGCCTGCCGATTTGACCCGCGCGCTGGCCGCCGAGTGCCGCAAACGTGAAGCCGAAGGCGAGCTGGCGCCGGCAGGAGTCGGACGCGGGCCGCTGTCGGAGGTTCGCGAGGGCATTCGGGGTGACCATATCCAATGGATCGACCCCGGCCAGGCTGAGGCCAGCGACCGCTACCTGAACCTGATGGACAGCCTGCGTGAGGCGCTCAATCGCGGACTGTTCCTCGGTCTTGAAGACTTCGAATGCCATTTCGCCCTGTACCCGCCGGGTGCGTTCTACCGCAAGCATGTCGACCGTTTTCGCGACGATGACCGGCGTATGGTGTCGGCAGTGATCTATCTCAATGACGGCTGGCTGCCGGAGGATGGCGGGCAACTGCGCATGTATCTGGAGAACGACCGCGTTCATGACGTGCAACCAACGGGCGGTTGTCTGGTGGTGTTTCTCTCCGGCGAAGTCCCCCATGAAGTGTTGCCAGCCAACCGCGAGCGACTGTCGCTGACAGGCTGGTTCCGCCGTCGTGGCAACGAGCCTTTCTGAGATGCAGAAGATTCTCGTGAGTCGCTGCCTGTTGGGCCATCGCGTGCGTTATGACGGCGGGGCCAGCGGGCCGTTCGATCTGCTGGAACAGTGGATTGCCGAAGGGCGCGTCGTGCCGCTGTGCCCGGAAGTGGCGGGTGGTTTGCCGACACCCCGGGCGGCGGCGGAGATTCCGGGCGGGCAGGGCGGTGAAGTGCTCGATGGCCTCGCTGCGGTGATCACCACCGAGGGTGAGGACGTCAGTGCGCAGTTTCTCGACGGCGCACGGCAGGCGCTGGAATTGGTGCAAAAGCACGGGATTCACGTGGCGGTGCTCAAGGCCAACAGTCCTTCGTGCGGGAATCTGCTGACCTATGACGGGACATTCAGTGGGGTGAAGGTGAGTGGCGAGGGGGTTACTGCTGCGTTGCTGAAGCGCCATGGGGTGCAGGTCTTCAGTGAGCTTGAGTTGGTTGAGGCGGCGGTGGCTTTGGAAATATTCGACTGATCCGAGAGCGCTGCCCTCACCCCAGCCCTCTCCCGGTGGGAGAGGGGGCCGACCGAGCGGTCTGACGCTATACATCGACCTGAAAAATCGAGTCGATTATGGATTCACCAAAGCATTAACAGGTCGGCAGATTTCTAGAGTATCCCCGAGTCAGTTCCCTCTCCCTCCGGGAGAGGGCTAGGGTGAGGGGCTCTTTGAGGCCCTTAATTCTTCAACCATTTCTCAGTCAAAGCCTCCAACCGCCCATCCGCCCTGATCCGCTGCAACGCATTCTCAAGGCTCGCGTGAAACGCCGGGTTACCCTTCTGAAACGGAATCGCCAGCTCCACCGGCGGCCCAACCTTCGGTTTCTCTTCAGTCAGTGTCTGTACCAGAACCAATGGGCGGGGCTGCTCATCCTTTTTCGCCAGCAGCTGCGCATTGACCTGCGTGTAAGGCTCGCTCACGTCGAAACGATCCTTGAGTTCCGGGGTCAGTGCTATGTGGTTGAGCGCGACGTCGTACTTGCCGCTTTCGACGCCCTGGAACAGATCGGCTTCGTCGGTGACGATGAAGTCGGCGCGAACATCCAGCTCGTTGGCCAGCAGTTGCCCAAGCTCGACCTCGAACCCCGTGAGTGTGTCGCCGTCCTTGAAATTGAAGGGCGGTGTATTAGCCTCAAGGGCAATGCGCAACTCGCCACGGTCGTAGACGTCATCAATCAGTTCGGCGTGAGCCAGCGGGCTCAGAAGGGGAAGCAGGCAGATCAGGCCAGGCAGAAAGCGCATGGTCACTCCTTTGAAATCATTGTCGCGGCCTGCTGTTCAGGCTCGCTTTGCTATGGTTGTCGAGTGCCTTCGACAACGAATGGTCATGAAGTTGTCATGACCGCGCGGATTTTACGGAAAAACTGGAGAAGAGAATGAAAACATTCATGTCACGCGCCGCTTTGGCAGGGCTTCTGTTAAGTGCTTCGATGCTGGCCAGCGCCGCTACACCGGCGCCGGCAGGTGCTTCAGTGAGTATCGTCGAGCCGAGCAGCGGTGCCGTTGTGGACAAGACATTCAAGGTCAAGTTTGAAGTCAAAGGCATTGCCCTTGCGCCGGCCGGCGACCCTACCGCGAACACCGGGCACCATCACTTGCTGGTCGATGCCAAGGAGATTGTCCCGGCGGGCAGCGTAATCCCGGCCGATGCCAACCACATCCACTTCGGCAAGGCCCAGACCGAAACCGAACTGACCCTGACGCCTGGCAAGCACACCTTGCAGCTGGAACTGGGCGACAAGGGCCACATGGCCTTCGACCCGCCAATCGTTTCGGAAAAGATCACCGTGACGGTGAAATGACTTTTCCACCGGCATGAAAAAGGGAGCTCCGAGGAGCTCCCTTTTTTGTGGCTCAGCGCGGAATCAGAACAGCACGCGGCTACGGATGGTGCCGTTGACGTGTTGCAGCTTCTCTTGCGCCAGCTCCGAGTATTCGGCGTCGACGTCGATCACCACGTAGCCGACCTTCTCGTTGGTCTGCAGGAACTGACCGGAGATGTTGATGCCGTTTTCGGCGAAGACCTTGTTGATCTCGCTCATCACACCCGGGATGTTCTCGTGGATGTGCAGCAGGCGGTGCTTGCCAGGGTGAGCCGGCAGGGCCACTTCCGGGAAGTTCACCGACGATACGGACGTACCGTTGTCGCTGTACTTGACCAGTTTCTCTGCCACTTCCAGACCGATGTTGGCCTGCGCTTCAGCGGTGGAGCCGCCGATGTGCGGGGTCAGGATCACGTTGTCCAGGCCGCGCAGCGGGCTTTCGAACTCTTCATCGTTGGAGCGCGGCTCGACCGGGAACACGTCGATGGCGGCGCCGATCAGGTGCTTGTCCTTGATCGCGGCGGCCAGGTGATCCAGCTCGACCACGGTACCGCGTGCAGCGTTGATCAGGATGCCGCCCTTCTTGATGGCGCGGATTTCCTTCTCGCCGATCATCCACTGGGTCGCAGCGGTTTCCGGTACGTGCAGGGTGACGATGTCGGACATGCCCAGCAGCTCGTGCAGGTTGCCGACCTGGGTCGCGTTGCCCAGTGGCAGCTTGGTCACGGTGTCGTAGAAGAACACCTGCATGCCCAGACCTTCAGCCAGGACCGACAGCTGAGTACCGATCGAGCCGTAGCCGACGATGCCCAGTTTCTTGCCGCGGATCTCGAAGGAGTTGGCCGCCGACTTGATCCAGCCGCCACGGTGGCAGGAAGCGTTTTTCTCAGGGATGCCGCGCAGCAGCAGGATCGCTTCGGCCAGCACAAGCTCGGCAACGGAGCGGGTGTTGGAGTACGGCGCGTTGAACACGGCGATACCGCGCTCGCGGGCCGCTTCCAGATCAACCTGGTTGGTGCCGATGCAGAAACAGCCGACTGCCACCAGCTTCTTCGCGTGATCGAAGATCTCTTCGGTCAGTTGGGTGCGCGAACGAATGCCGATGAAGTGAGCGTCAGCGATCTTTTCCTTGAGCTGGTCTTCCGGCAGGGAGCCAGTCAGGTATTCGATGCTGGTGTAGCCCGCCGCCTTGAGGACGTCGACAGCCGATTGGTGGACGCCTTCGAGAAGAAGGAACTTGATCTTGCTCTTATCGAGAGAAGTCTTGCTCATCTGCGTAAACCTGTATCCCGGAGAAAAATGGCAGGGAGGGGAGCAGCCTGGAGCTGACCCGCACGGCAAGAATGCCGTCGCCGCAGAACAGGCCTTGGGCACTGGCCTGCGGGGTCGGTATGCTAGCATAGCCGCCCCGCTAATCACTCATTCCTGCGACGTGAAGCGTTCTCAGGATGACCATGAATTGTTCGAGAGTTCCGTCGATGACCAATCCTGTCCTGATTGATGAACTGAAGACCCTGGTCGAGCCTGGCAAGGTCCTGACCGATGCCGACTCCCTGAACGCGTACGGCAAGGATTGGACCAAGCACTTCGCCCCGGCGCCCAGCGCCATCGTGTTCCCCAAGACCATCGAGCAGGTGCAGGCCATCGTCCGCTGGGCCAACGAACATAAAGTGGCGCTGGTGCCATCGGGCGGCCGCACCGGCCTTTCCGCCGCGGCCGTGGCCGCCAATGGCGAAGTGGTCGTGTCGTTCGACTACATGAACCAGATTCTCGACATCAACCTCACCGACCGCACCGCCGTCTGTCAGCCGGGCGTTGTCACCGAGCAACTGCAGAACGCGGCCGAAGAACATGATTTGTACTACCCGGTGGACTTCGCGTCGGCCGGTTCCAGCCAGATTGGCGGCAATATCGGCACCAATGCCGGCGGGATCAAGGTCATTCGCTACGGCATGACCCGCAATTGGGTCGCAGGCATGAAAGTGGTCACCGGCAAGGGCGATGTGCTGGAACTGAACAAGGATCTGATCAAGAACGCCACCGGTTACGATCTTCGGCAGCTGTTCATTGGCGCCGAAGGCACCCTCGGCTTCGTGGTCGAAGCCACCATGCGCCTGGATCGTGCACCGAAAAACCTGACCGCAATGGTCCTCGGCACCGCCGATTTCGATTCGATCATGCCGGTGCTGCACGCCTTTCAGGGCCGACTCGACCTGACCGCGTTCGAGTTTTTCTCCGACAAGGCCCTGGCCAAGGTCATGGGCCGTGGCGATGTTCCGGCGCCGTTCGACACCGACTGCCCGTTCTATGCGTTGCTGGAGTTCGAGGCGACCACCGAAGAAGTGGCCAACACCGCCCTGGAAACCTTCGAGCACTGCGTGGAGCAGGGCTGGGTGCTGGACGGTGTCATGAGCCAGAGCGAAACCCAGTTGCAGAACCTGTGGAAGCTGCGCGAGTACATCTCCGAAACCATCTCCCACTGGACACCGTACAAGAACGACATCTCGGTCACTGTCTCGAAAGTCCCGGCGTTCCTGCGGGAAATCGACGCGATCGTCGGCAAACACTATCCGGATTTCGAAATCGTCTGGTTCGGCCACATCGGCGACGGCAACCTGCACCTGAACATCCTCAAGCCGGACAACCTGAGCAAGGACGAGTTTTTCGCCAAGTGCGCCACCGTCAACAAGTGGGTGTTCGAAACCGTCGAGAAGTACAACGGTTCGATTTCCGCCGAACACGGTGTGGGCATGACCAAACGCGATTACTTGACCTACAGCCGCTCGCCGGTGGAAATCGAATACATGAAAGCGGTCAAGGCGGTGTTCGACCCGAACGGCATCATGAACCCGGGCAAGATCTTCGCGGTTTGATCTGCAATCCCTGATGAATCAATGAAGGCAGGAGTCGGTAATGAGCTATCAGCACCAGTATGTCGACGGTACGCGGATTCATTTTCCGCTGGGGAAAGTGGTGTGCATCGGCCGTAACTACGCCGAACATGCCAAGGAACTGGACAACCCGGTCCCGACCGAGCCGTTGCTGTTCATCAAGCCAGGTAGTTGCGTAGTGCCGCTGGAAGGCGGTTTCAGCATTCCGACCGAGCGTGGCTCCGTGCATTACGAAGCGGAAATCGCTGTGTTGATCGGCAAACCACTGTCGACCAAGCCAAGCCGCGAAGAAGTGCTGGACGCGATCTCGGGTTTCGCCCCGGCGCTGGACCTGACCCTGCGCGACAAGCAGGCCGAACTCAAGTCCAAGGGCCTGCCGTGGGAAATCGCCAAGTCGTTCGACGGCGCGGCGGTGATTGCGCCGTTCGTGGTCGGCAGCACCTTTGCCGACCTGACCGACATCGGCATTCGCCTGACCATCAATGGCGAAGTGCGCCAGGACGGCAACAGCAGCGCGATGCTCAACCCGATCGTGCCGATGATCCAGCACATGGCCGGCTGCTTCTCGCTGCAGGCCGGTGACGTGATCCTGACCGGCACGCCGGTGGGCGTCGGGCCGTTGAACGTTGGCGATGACATCGTGCTGGAACTGCCGGGCGCCAGTCGCTTCACCAGCAGCGTTCGCTGATCCGGACGCCGCGCCCTCCGAATGGGAGATTGCAGGCTTGAGCTGAGCTCTCAGGCCAGCAATCTCCCGTTTTTGTTTTGTGATCCCGCCTGCAAAGGCGCAGGGCGATCCCGCCATTTGCCGTTTTTTTCACATCCTGTCCGGATAATTCCGGTCATTCTGGCGTCTGAGCCGGCCTCTTTGTGCTATTACCCATAGCCTGAATTTTCGGAACGCGTCCTCTGATGTCATCTCAAACTCAGCTCAACACTGCTCGCCGTTCACGTTTCGCCTTGCGCTGGTACTACTGGCTGCTGCTGGTAGTCGCTGCCGGTTATGGTCTGGCGTATGCGATGCATTGGGATGACCGGGGCCTGTTGTGGCTGCGCGAGCGCTTCGAAAGTCCGGCTGAACGCACGGCGAGTGTCTGGCTGCCGGACTATCGGGTGGTGATCGACGCCAAGCTGCTGCCGGGCATGGAAAAGGACGAGGCGTCGGACCTGTCCTACGACCCGCAGAGCAAGACTCTGTTCTCGGTGATGGGCAAGAACCCGTTCCTGGTCGAGCTGACCTTGCAGGGTGACGTGCTGCGCAAGATGCCACTGGTGGGCTGGACCAACCCGGAAGGCGTGACGGTCATGGGCAATGGCTTGCTGGCCATAGTCGATGAACGTGAGCACATGCTGTCGATCGTCAAGGTCGATGCCAATACCCGCGAACTGAAGCGCGACGACTTCCCGAAGTACGACCTCGGTCCTTCGAAAAACCAGAACAAGGCTTTCGAAGCCATCACCTGGGATGCCCGCAACCAGCGACTGTTGCTGGGCGAAGAGCGGCCACCGGCGCTGTTCACCTGGAAAAGCGACGGCAGCCAGACCCTCACCGGCGACAAGCAAAAACTGCCGAACGACGAACTGGACATCCGCAACCTCTCAGCCCTGGCCATCGATCCGCGCACCGGACATACCCTGGTGCTGTCTGCCGATTCGCATCTGCTGCTGGAGCTGGACGAGAAGGGCGAGCAGGTCAGCTTCATGACCCTGCTGGGCGGTTTCAACGGTCTGAAGCAGACCATCCCCCGCGCCGAAGGCGTGACCATGGATGAGGCGGGCACGCTGTACATGGTCAGCGAACCGAACCTGTTCTACCGCTTCGAAAAGCAGAAATAATCCGCCTGCCGCAGCAAGGTTGTAGTCCGAGGCAAGTGGCCATTAAGCTTCGATTCAGACAGGCGTGATATTTCATCCGCCTGTTTTGATCCCGAGCCCAGCCCGAATGCGTCGATTTGCCCGTCCCAAACCTCTTCTGATCATCCTGACGGTGATTGCCCTGATCGCGTTGATTGCGATCGGCCAATACCTGCGTCTGTTCGAGCGTGCCTGGTTCAATCTGCATACTCTTTGGCAGCCACAGAGCAGCGAATCCATTGGTCTGGATCAGTATCGGGTGGACATTGAGTCGCGGGTGATTGAAGGGTTGAATGATGACGTCTCCGCACTGACCTACGACCCGGTGCGCAAAAGCCTGTTCACCGTCACCAACAAGAATGCCGAGCTGATCGAGCTGTCGCTGGACGGGCAGATTCTGCGCCGTGTCGCGCTGATCGGCTTCGGTGATCCGGAGGCGGTGGAGTTCATCAGCGCCGACACTTACGTGATCACCGACGAGCGCCAGCAGCGCCTGATCAAGATTCATCTGGAGCACGACACCTCGTTCCTCGATGCAGCGGACGCCGAGCAAATGACCCTCGGCGTGCACATGAGCGGCAACAAAGGGTTTGAAGGCCTGGCCTATGACTCGGTGGGCAAGCGTCTGTTCGTGGCCAAGGAGCGCGATCCGATGCTGATCTACGAGGTGCACGGCTTTCCGCACTTCAATCCGGAAAAGTCCTACGCGGTGCATGTGATCAACAACCCCAAGCGCGACGCCGGGATGTTCGTGCGTGACCTGTCGAGCCTGCAATACGACGAGCGCAGCGGCCATCTGCTGGCGCTGTCGGACGAGTCACGGCTGATTCTGGAGCTGGATGTGGATGGGCGCCCGTTGAGCACGATGTCATTGAACGGTGGCCGGCAAGGACTGAAGAAAACCGTGCCACAGGCGGAAGGCATCGCGATGGATGACGACGGGACGTTGTATCTGGTGAGCGAGCCGAATCTGTTTTATGTCTTCAAGAAGCCTGCGCAAAACTAATTCGCACCACAAAACACTGTGGGAGCGAGCTTGCTCGCGATGAGGGGGTGTCAGTCGCCAAACATGTCGACTGACATACCGCTATCGCTAGCAAGCTAGCTCCCACAGGTTTTTCATCTGCCCACAAAGATGTGGGCAGTTTCGGCTTACTCGGCCTTCAGAGTCTTCACGCCTTCGCTGGTGCCCAGCAGCAGCAGATCCGCCGGACGCGCCGCGAACAGGCCGTTGGTGACCACGCCGACGATCGCATTGATCTGCGCTTCCAGCTCTACGGGGTTGGTGATCTGCAGATTGTGCACGTCGAGGATGATGTTGCCGTTGTCGGTCAGCACGCCTTCACGGTAGACCGGGTCGCCGCCCAGTTTCACCAGTTGGCGGGCAACGTGGCTGCGAGCCATCGGGATCACTTCCACCGGCAGCGGGAACGCGCCGAGCACCGGCACCAGTTTGCTGCCGTCGGCGATGCAGATGAAGGTCTTGGCCACGGCCGCAACGATCTTCTCGCGGGTCAGGGCTGCGCCGCCGCCCTTGATCAGGTTCAGGTGCTCGTCGCTTTCGTCGGCGCCGTCGATGTAGAACTCCAGGTCGCTGACCGTGTTCAGTTCGTACACCGGAATCCCGTGGCCCTTGAGGCGCGCGGCGGTGGCTTCGGAACTGGCGACCGCGCCATCGAACGCGCCCTTGTGCTGGGCCAGGGCGTCGATGAAGCAGTTGGCGGTGGAGCCGGTGCCGACCCCGACGATGCTTTTGTCGTCGAGTTTCGGAAGGATGAAGTCGACGGCGGCCTGGGCCACGGCCTGTTTGAGTTGATCCTGGGTCATGCGGGCTCCGGAAGCGGGCAAGGTAAGAACGGAAAGGCCGGCATTATAGCCTCAAGCCGGGCTAAAACCTCTGGATTCGTGTGGTCGTGCGCCCGAAAGCCGGGTTAGACTCGTTGGCCCTGCCCAACCCGCTCAGTGATGCTTTCCGATGCTCGAACAGTACGTCAAAAAGATCCTCACCTCGCGCGTTTATGACGTTGCCGTAGAAACCCCGCTGCAGAACGCTCGCCAGCTCTCCGAGCGGCTGGGCAACGACATCTGGCTCAAGCGCGAAGACTTGCAGCCGGTGTTCTCGTTCAAGATTCGCGGCGCCTACAACAAGCTGACCCAGTTGAGCGACGAAGAGCGCGCCCGTGGCGTGGTCACCGCATCGGCGGGCAACCACGCGCAGGGTCTGGCCCTGGCGGCGAAAGTGCTGGGCGTGAAAGCGACCATCGTGATGCCCAAGACCACCCCGGAGATCAAGGTCGAAGGCGTGCGCTCCCGTGGCGGCAAGGTGGTGCTGCACGGTGATTCGTTCCCGGAAGCCCTGGCTTACTCGCTGAAACTGGTCGATGAAAAAGGCTACGTCTACATCCACCCGTACGACGATCCGCACACCATTGCCGGGCAGGGCACCGTGGCGATGGAAATTCTGCGCCAGCACCCGCAGCCATTGGATGCGATCTTCGTTCCGGTGGGCGGTGGCGGTCTGATCGCCGGTATTGCGGCGTACGTGAAATACCTGCGGCCGGACATCAAGGTCATCGGCGTCGAGCCCGACGACTCCAACTGCCTGCAGGCGGCGATGGCGGCGGGCGAGCGCGTTGTGCTGCCGACCGTGGGCATCTTCGCCGACGGCGTGGCGGTGGCGCAGATCGGCCAGCACACCTTCGATATCTGCAAGGATTACGTCGATGAAGTGATCACTGTCAGCACCGACGAAATCTGCGCGGCGATCAAGGACATCTACGACGACACCCGTTCGATCACCGAACCGGCCGGCGCCCTGGGTGTGGCCGGGATCAAGAAGTACGTCGAGCAGCGTGGCGTCAGCGGCCAGACCTTCGTCGCCATCGACTCCGGGGCCAACGTCAACTTCGACCGTTTGCGCCACGTCGCCGAGCGCGCCGAGCTGGGTGAGGGCCGCGAAGCGATTATCGCCGTGACCATCCCGGAGAAGGCCGGCAGCTTCAAGGCGTTCTGCGAAGCCATCGGCAAGCGCCAGATCACTGAATTCAACTACCGCTACAACACCGGCAGCGAAGCGCACATCTTCGTCGGCGTGCAGACCCATCCGGAAAACGACCCGCGCAGCGCGCTGCTGGCGAGCCTGACCGAGCAAGGTTTCCCGGTACTCGACCTCACCGACAATGAACTGGCCAAGTTGCACATTCGCCACATGGTCGGCGGGCGCGCGGCGCAGGTGGTGGATGAAGTGGTGTTGCGCTTCGAGTTCCCGGAGCGTCCGGGCGCGCTGTTCAACTTCCTCAACAAACTCGGCGGGCGCTGGAACATCTCGATGTTCCACTACCGCAACCACGGCGCGGCAGATGGCCGTGTGGTCGCCGGTCTGCAAGTGCCTTACGAAGAGCGTCACCTGGTTCCCGCAGCACTGGCGGAAATCGGCTACCCGTACTGGGACGAAAGCGACAACCCGGCCTATCAGCTGTTTCTTGGCTGAGCGGCTACGCTGATGGGCAGGCCATAAGGAAATCTGACAATGGAAACGTTAACTGCCCTGAAAACCGCGCACATGGTCGCCACCGTGGTTCTGCTGGCGGGTGCGCTGGGGCTGGGCGTCTGGGTTTTCCTCGCCCGGCGCAAGGGTGATGCCACGGCGGGCAGCCGCACCTTGCAGCGGCCACGGGTGTTTGTCTGGCTGCTGATGGGCCTGGCACTGCTGAGCATGCCGTTCACCGGCTGGTGGATGGTGCATCTGGTGGGCTGGCCACTGGGGCAGACGTGGATTCTGGCGTCCAGCGTGCTGTACACCGTGGCGGCGCTGGCGTGGCTCTGGCTGTTGGTGCGGTTGAATCGTTTGCGCAAGACGCCGGGTGGCGTCGGCAAGTTCAGTTTGGCCTTGGCGCTGTTCAGTTTTGCCTGCTTTGTCGCGATTGCCGGGTTGATGGGCGCCAAGCCGGTTTAAGGCTTGAGACCGCGTCGCCCCCTTCGCGAGCAAGCCCGCTCCCACAGGGGATTTGTGTACGACACAGATCGAATGTGGGAGCGGGCTTGCTCCGGGCGGCGTTCCGACGAAGGCAATTTCAGCCGCGCAGACTGATCACCGGCCAGCCACGCTTCTCGGCTTCGGCACGCAGATTCGGGTCCGGATCGACCGCTACGGCATTCGCCACCTGCTCCAGTAGCGGCAAATCATTCATCGAGTCGCTGTAGAAGTAGCTGTCTTCCAGCGAATGCCCGGTTTCTTCCAGCCAGCGGTTCAGGCGCGTCACCTTGCCTTCGCGAAAGCACGGAATGTCGGTGCTGCGCCCGGTGTAGCGGCCATCCTGCATCTCGCACTCGGTGGCGATCAGGGTTTCAACGCCCAGGCGCACGGCAATCGGTGCGGTGACGAAACGGTTGGTGGCGGTGATGATCACCAGTTTGTCGCCGGCGTCGCGGTGCTTTTTCAGCAGTTCCAGGGCTTTAGGCAGGACGATCGGCTCGATGCAGTCACGCATGTAGTCGCTGTGCCATTGATCGAGCACGGCCATTTCGGTGCGGCCGAGAATTTCCAGGCAGAAGTTCAGGTACGCGGCGTTATCCAGTTTGCCCGCCAGGTAGTCCTGATAGAACTCGTCGTTGCGTGCCTTGTAGGCGATCGGGTCGAGGAAGCCGCGCTCGCACAGATAATCGCCCCAAGCGTGATCGCTGTCGCCGCCCAGAAGGGTGTTGTCCAAATCGAATAAAGCCAGGCGCATTGCAGTTACCCGCTGAAAAGTCAGTAAAAAGGCCACAAGAATACGGTCTTTTCACAAGAGTGCACATAAGCTCGGAACCTTCGTTGCCGCCTTCACAAGCTTTGTGGAACAATGCGGCGACATGCGTTTGCGAGGTTGTTGCCGTGATCGACCCCGATGGTTTCCGTCCTAATGTCGGGATCATTCTGACGAATGACGCCGGACAGGTGCTATGGGCTCGCCGTATCAATCAAGATGCCTGGCAGTTTCCGCAAGGTGGGATCAATCCCGAGGAGACGCCGGAAGACGCCTTGTACCGCGAGTTGAACGAAGAAGTGGGCCTGGAACGCGAAGATGTTGAAATTCTCGCCTGTACCCGGGGCTGGTTGCGCTATCGTTTGCCGCAACGTCTGGTGCGAACCCACAGCCAACCGCTGTGCATCGGCCAGAAACAGAAATGGTTTCTCCTGCGCCTGATCTCCAACGAGCAGCGGGTGCGGATGGATTTGACCGGTAAACCGGAGTTCGATGGCTGGCGCTGGGTC
Source organism: Pseudomonas sp. SDO52101_S400 (assembly GCF_054071635.1). Taxonomy (NCBI): domain Bacteria; kingdom Pseudomonadati; phylum Pseudomonadota; class Gammaproteobacteria; order Pseudomonadales; family Pseudomonadaceae; genus Pseudomonas; species Pseudomonas sp. SDO52101_S400. Next base: position 20,991 of record NZ_JBSVWF010000023.1, read on the forward strand.
AGCTATTGGTATCCGTTGGGCCAGGTGGTGACATTCAAGCGCGAGGTGTATCGCCGCGCTCTCAAAGAGCTTGCCCCGCGCCTTTTAGCGCGCGACTGACGACGGAGTTCGACCCCGAGCCATGCTCAATACGCTGCGCAAGATCGTCCAGGAAGTTAACTCCGCCAAGGATCTCAAGGCGGCGTTGGGGATTATTGTATTGCGCGTCAAAGAGGCCATGGGCAGCCAGGTCTGCTCGGTCTACTTGCTTGATCCCGAGACCAACCGCTTCGTCCTGATGGCCACCGAGGGCTTGAACAAGCGCTCGATCGGCAAGGTCAGCATGGCACCCAACGAAGGTCTGGTCGGCCTGGTCGGCACGCGTGAAGAACCCCTTAACCTCGAAAACGCCGCGGATCACCCGCGCTACCGCTACTTCGCCGAAACCGGCGAGGAGCGCTACGCCTCGTTCCTCGGAGCACCGATCATTCACCACCGCCGCGTCGTCGGCGTGTTGGTCATCCAGCAGAAAGAACGCCGCCAGTTCGATGAGGGTGAAGAAGCCTTCCTCGTGACCATGAGCGCGCAGCTCGCCGGGGTAATCGCCCACGCCGAGGCCACGGGTTCGATCCGTGGCCTGGGCCGTCAGGGCAAGGGCATCCAGGAAGCCAAGTTCGTCGGCGTGCCGGGTTCGCCGGGTGCGGCAGTCGGTACGGCGGTGGTCATGTTGCCGCCGGCGGATCTGGACGTGGTGCCGGACAAGACCGTCACCGACATCGACGCGGAACTGGCGCTGTTCAAGACTGCCATCGAAGGTGTGCGCGCCGACATGCGTGCGTTGTCGGCGAAACTGGCGACCCAGTTGCGTCCGGAAGAGCGTGCTCTGTTCGACGTCTACCTGATGATGCTCGACGATGCCTCGCTGGGCAGCGAAATCACTAACGTGATCAAGACTGGCCAGTGGGCCCAGGGCGCGCTGCGCCAGGTCGTGACGGACCACGTCAATCGTTTCGATTTGATGGACGACGAATACCTGCGAGAGCGGGCGTCGGACGTCAAGGACTTGGGCCGTCGCTTGCTCGCCTATTTACAGGAAGAGCGTCAGCAGAACCTGGTCTACCCGGAAAAAACCATTCTGGTCAGCGAAGAACTGACGCCGGCAATGCTCGGCGAGGTGCCCGAGGGCACGCTGGTCGGTCTGGTTTCGGTACTCGGCTCGGGCAACTCCCACGTGGCAATCCTGGCCCGGGCCATGGGCATTCCGACGGTCATGGGTCTGGTCGACCTGCCGTATGCCAAGGTCGACGGCATCGACATGATCGTCGATGGCACCAAGGGCGATGTCTACACCAACCCCAGCGAAGTGCTACGCAAGCAATTCGCCGACGTGGTTGAAGAAGAGAAACAATTGGCGCTGGGTCTCGATACCCTGCGCGACCTGCCGTGCGTGACCCTCGATGGCCACCGCATGCCGCTGTGGGTCAACACCGGCTTGCTGGCGGACGTGGCGCGGGCGCAGAAGCGTGGCGCCGAAGGCGTCGGCCTGTACCGCACCGAAGTGCCGTTCATGATCAACCAGCGTTTCCCGAGCGAGAAGGAACAACTGGCGATCTACCGCGAGCAGCTCGCCGCGTTCCACCCGCAACCGGTGACCATGCGCAGCCTGGACATCGGCGGGGACAAGTCGCTGTCGTACTTCCCGATCAAGGAAGACAACCCGTTCCTCGGCTGGCGCGGGATCCGCGTCACCCTCGACCACCCGGAAATCTTCCTGGTGCAGACCCGCGCGATGCTCAAGGCCAGCGAAGGCCTGAACAACCTGCGGATCCTGCTGCCGATGATTTCCGGCATCCACGAGCTCGAAGAGGCGCTGCACCTGATCCACCGTGCCTGGGGCGAAGTGCGCGACGAAGGCACCGACGTGCCGATGCCGCCGGTGGGTGTGATGATCGAAATTCCTGCGGCGGTCTACCAGACCAGGGAACTGGCGCGGATGGTGGACTTCCTGTCGGTCGGCTCCAACGACCTGACCCAGTACCTGCTGGCGGTTGACCGCAACAACCCACGAGTGGCCGATCTCTACGACTACCTGCACCCGGCGGTGCTGCAAGCCCTGCAAACCGTGGTGCGTGACGCCCATGCCGAAGGCAAGCCGGTGAGCATCTGCGGCGAGATGGCCGGTGACCCGGCGGCAGCGGTGCTGTTGATGGCAATGGGCTTCGACAGCCTGTCGATGAACGCCACCAACCTGCCGAAGGTGAAATGGATGCTGCGCCAGATTAACCTGAGCAAGGCCAAGGACCTGCTGGCGGAACTGATGACCATCGACAACCCGCAAGTTATCCACAGCTCGCTGCAACTGGCGCTGAAGAACCTTGGGTTGGCGAAGATGGTCAATCCGGCGGCGGTCAAGGTCTGAAGTCAAAAGCCTGAGATCAAAAGCTTACCCTCACCCTAACCCTCTCCCGGAGGGAGAGGGGACTGATCGCGAGATGCTGCAGATATGCATCGACCTGAACGAGTTGTATTGAATCCATAATCGACTCGATCTTTCAGGTCGATGTAAGGCTCAAGACACCTCGGTCGGCTCCCTCTCCCTCCGGGAGAGGGCTGGGCGGGCGGCGTTCCGATGAGGGCAGGCTCCTAAACACAAATTTCCACCTCCCCCAAATGCCCGCCATACGGCCCAAAACTACGCTCCACCATCCGCCGCGTCCCATCAGCCTGCACAATCAACGCCGTACTCGCCCGAGTCCCGTAGCTCTGGCTGGCAATAAACACACTCGACAGCAACGACTCGGTCGCCAGGCCCACGCCGGTGTCCGGCAGATCAGCAAACGGTGCCGTTTGCGCATCCCCCAACAACGCTAACAGCCGCTCGGGCTGCGGATCATCCAGCACAGCACTCAATGCAGCCTTGGCCTTGAGCAGTTTCGGCCACGGCGTATCCAGGCCCGCGTTTGAAAGTCCATAAATGCCTGGCTGCAGCATCACCGGCTCCGATGACCGGGCGTTGAAGTGCCACAGCTCGTGGACGTTGCCCAGCAGCAGGTTGAACCCGGCATATTCCGGCGAGCGGGCGACAACGTCGGATAAATAGTCATCGATCGACAGGTTTCCGGTCAGAAACCCCGCCACCAACTCGCCCCGAGAACGTCGGGCCGGTGGCTGATGCGGATCGCGAATGTTGGTCAGCGCCGCAAAACGACCGTTGGCGCCAAGACCGAGCCAGGTGCCCCCAGCCTCAAGATCACGCCCGGCGTGAACATGTGGTGATTCGGGCCACTGGGCCAGCGGCAGGCTGGGCCGGGCGTAGAACTCGTCACGGTTGGCCGCGACGATCAGCGGTTGGGCATGCCCCGGCCGCCAGGCGAAAACGATCAGGCACATAAGGTGGTCCTTGTGTGTTTTCTGCCCACTCTACGCAGACATCGTCCGTGCATCCATCGCCAGTTCCGCCTGAGGCCATGCATCCGTTACCATGCCGCTCCGGTTTTGGGGATGCGCCCTGGAGGCAGCATGGAATTTCTGCTCTATCTGGCGCTGGGTGCCTGTGCCGGCGTGCTGGCGGGATTGTTCGGGGTCGGCGGCGGGATCATTATCGTTCCCGTGCTGGTGTTCAGTTTCACCTTGCAGGGTTTCGATCCGTCGATCCTTACCCACCTGGCGGTCGGCACGTCGCTGGCGACGATCATCTTCACCTCGGTCAACGCCGTGCGTGAACATCATCGACGCGGGGCGGTGCGCTGGCCGATCTTCCGGTGGATGACCGTCGGGATTCTGCTCGGCGCCGGTTTTGGGGCGCTGACGGCTGAAGCGATCTCCGGGCCCAACCTGCAAAAGATCATCGGTGTGTTCGCCCTGGTGATCGCCGCGCAGTTGGCACTGGACGTCAAACCCAAGGCCAGCCGAACGGTACCCGGTAAACTCGGTCTGACCGTGGCCGGCAGTGTGATCGGCTGGGCGTCGGCGATTTTCGGGATCGGCGGCGGCTCGCTGACCGTGCCGTTCCTGACCTGGCGCAGCGTGCCGATGCAGCAGGCCGTGGCGACATCGTCGGCCTGTGGCCTGCCGATTGCCGTGGCAAGTGCAATAAGTTTCATGATTCTGGGCTGGCATGATCCGTTGCTGCCGGCCCATAGTCTCGGGTTTGTGTATCTGCCGGCGCTGCTGGGCATTGCCCTGACCAGCATGGTGTTCGCCCGTATCGGCGCGCGGCTGGCGCACAAATTGTCGCCGAAGTTGCTGAAACGGCTGTTCGCCGCTTTGCTGTTCTGCGTGGGGCTGAGCTTTCTGTTCTGAAGCGTCTGTTCCGAGCAGGCCACAATCCTGGCTTAATCCTGAGGTGGCAGCGTCGCCCGGGAATTTTGAAGATTTGAACTCTAACGAGGAGTCGCAATGCTGCCTTACCCGCAGATCGACCCGGTGGCCCTGGCCATCGGTCCGCTGAAAATCCACTGGTACGGCCTGATGTATCTGGTCGGCATTGGCGGTGCGTGGCTGCTGGCGTCGCGCCGGCTCAACCGTTTCGACCCGACCTGGACCAAGGAGAAACTCTCCGACCTGGTGTTCTGGCTGTCGATGGGCGTGATTGTCGGCGGGCGACTGGGCTATGTGCTGTTCTACGATCTGAGCGCCTATATCGCCAATCCGACGCTGATTTTCGAAGTGTGGAAGGGCGGCATGTCGTTCCACGGCGGCTTCATCGGCGTGATGCTGGCGGCGTTGTGGTTCGGCAAGCGTAACGGCAAGTCGTTCTTCCAGCTGATGGACTTCGTCGCGCCGATGGTGCCGATCGGTCTGGGTGCCGGGCGTATCGGCAACTTCATCAACGCCGAGCTGTGGGGCAAGGCCACCGACGTGCCGTGGGCCATGGTGTTCCCGCCGTTCAGCGACCCGGCGCAACTGCCGCGTCACCCGTCGCAGCTATATCAGTTCGCGCTCGAAGGCGTGGCACTGTTCCTGATCCTCTGGCTGTTCTCGCGCAAGCCGCGCCCAACCATGGCGGTCTCGGGCATGTTCGCGCTGTTCTATGGCATCTTCCGTTTCATCGTCGAATTCGTCCGCGTGCCGGACGCGCAACTGGGCTATCTCGCCTGGAACTGGCTGACCATGGGTCAGGTACTCTGCGTACCGATGATCATCGGTGGGCTGTTCCTGATCTGGCTGGCCTACCGCCGTGCCCCGTCGGCGCCGGTTGCACCGACAGCTTAAATATTCGAACCCCGGCGCGGTTGGCCGGGGCTCAAGGACACAGGTAACTCATGAAGCAATATCTCGATCTGGTGTCGCACGTCATCAACAACGGCACCAAACAGGCCAACCGTACCGGCGTGAACACCATCAGCTTTCCGGGCGCCATGCTGCGCTTCGATCTGCAGGAAGGTTTTCCGGCGATCACCACCCGCAAGATGGCGTTCAAATCGGCCATCGGCGAGATGTGCGGCTTTCTGCGTGGCGTGAACAACGCCGCCGAATTCCGTGCGCTGGGCTGCAAGGTCTGGGATCAGAACGCCAACGAAAACGCTCAATGGCTGGCCAACCCGTTCCGCCAGGGCGAAGACGACCTCGGCGAAATCTACGGTGTGCAATGGCGCAAATGGCCGGCGTACAAGCAGATCCCGCTGAGCAACACCGCCGCCATCGAACAAACTTTGAGCAATGGCTACAAGCAGATTGCCCAGGGCGAAGAGGACGGCCAGGCCTATGTGGTGCTGTACAAAGCCATCGATCAGGTGCGCCAGTGCGTCGACACGATCATCAAGGACCCTGGCAGCCGCCGCATCCTGTTCCACGGCTGGAACTGCGCCCAGCTTGATGAAATGGCCTTGCCGCCGTGCCATCTGCTCTATCAGTTCCACCCGAATGTCGAGACCAAAGAGATCTCTCTGACGCTCTACATCCGCTCCAACGACCTGGGCCTGGGCACGCCGTTCAACCTCACCGAAGGCGCCGCGCTGCTGAGCCTGATCGGTCGCCTGACCGGCTACACGCCGCGCTGGTTCACCTATTTCATCGGTGACGCCCATGTCTACGAAAACCACCTCGACATGCTCAATGAACAGCTCAAGCGCGAGCCGTTCGCCATGCCGAAGCTGAAGATTTCGGATCGTGTGCCGGAATTCGCCAAGACAGGTGTGTACCAGCCGGAATGGCTGGAGCTGGTGGAGCCGGGCGACTTCTCGCTGGAAGGCTACGAGCACCATGCGCCGATGACTGCGCCGATGGCGGTCTGACAGGCATCAAGCAATACCCCTTGGGGAGCGTGCTTGCTCGAGAAGGCAGTTTTTGGGTCGGTAGAGGTGTTGGTTGATACACCGTTTTCTCGAGCAAGCCCGCTCCCACATTTGGTTCTGAGTAAGTATCAATGGCCGTGACTGCGGCCCACATGCGAATGCTCGACTTCCGTCGCCACAACCCCGCCACTGACTTCCAGCCGCTGCAAAATCCCGCATTGATCCGCCTCCGGCCCTTCGCCACAACGCTGGCGCAGGTCGAGCAGTTGCGTCTGCAACGCCAACAACCCGTCGATCCGCGCCTTTACGTGCTGGATGTGCTCGTCGATCAGCGCATTCACGCTCTCGCACTGATCCTGCGGGCTGTCGCGCAAGGCGAGCAGGCTGCGGATTTCTTCGAGGGTCATGTCGAGGGTGCGGCAGTTGCGGATAAAGGTCAGGCGCTCGGCGTGGGCCTGGGTGTAGACGCGGTAGTTGCCGTCGCTGCGGGCCGGTTCCGGCAGCAGGTTTTCGCGTTCGTAGTAACGAATGGTTTCCACGGCGCAATCGGTCTGTTTGGCCAGTTCTCCGATCTTCATGGCAGCGATCTCCAAAAGGGTGCTTGACCCTATAGTGGCTACAGGGTCTTTACTTGGCAACAGGCACCTTCATGGACGCGACCAATGAGCGATTCCCAGCACACCCACAAGCCCGGCGACGGGCACGATCACAGTCATAAACTGCAGCCTGTGCATAAACATTCCCACGGTGGCGATTCCTGCTGCTCGTCGAAAGCCGTCGCGCCTTCGTTGATTCAGTTGAGCGAGGCACCGAGCGCCGACGCCCGGCTGAGCAGTTTCCGCATCGAGGCGATGGACTGCCCGACCGAGCAGACGCTGATCCAGAACAAGCTCGGCAAACTGGCCGGGATCCAGCAGCTGGAATTCAACCTGATCAACCGCGTACTCGGCGTAACCCACAATCTGCCGGACACCGCACCGATCATCGACGCGATCAAATCCCTCGGCATGCAGGCCGAGCCGCTGGAGGCGGGCGTTGATGCCCCGGCCGCCGCTCCGGTGAAAAAGCACTGGTGGCCATTGGCGCTGTCCGGCGTCGGTGCGCTCGCTGCCGAAGTGATCCACTTCACCAGCGCAGCCCCGACCTGGGTGGTGGCAATCATCGCGCTGATCTCGATCCTCAGCGGCGGCCTCACCACCTACAAGAAGGGCTGGATCGCCCTGAAAAACCGCAATCTCAACATCAACGCCCTGATGAGCATCGCCGTGACCGGCGCCGTGTTGATCGGCCAGTGGCCGGAAGCGGCGATGGTGATGTTTCTGTTCACCGTGGCCGAGCTGATCGAAGCGCGCTCGCTGGATCGCGCGCGCAACGCCATCAGCGGCCTGATGCAGATGACGCCGGAGCAAGCCACTGTGTTGCAGGCGGACGGCAACTGGGTCGAACTGGATGTGAAAAGCATCGATCTCGGCGCCCGCGTGCGGGTGAAACCCGGTGAACGTATCGCGCTGGACGGTGAAGTCGTCAGCGGCAGTTCGACCATCGATCAGGCGCCGATCACCGGTGAAAGCCTGCCAGTGGAGAAAACCGTCGGCGACAAAGTCTTCGCGGGCACCATCAACCAGGCCGGTTCGCTGGAATACACAGTGACCGCAGCGGCGAACAATTCCACCCTGGCGCGGATCATCCACGCCGTGGAACAGGCACAAGGTGCGCGGGCGCCGACCCAGCGCTTCGTCGATCAATTCTCGAAAATCTACACCCCGGTGGTCTTCGTCCTGGCCCTGGCCGTGGCGATCATCCCGCCGCTGTTCATGGGCGCCGCATGGTTCGACTGGATCTACCGCGCGCTGGTGCTGCTGGTGGTCGCTTGCCCGTGCGCACTGGTGATTTCCACTCCAGTGACCATCGTCAGCGGCCTCGCGGCGGCGGCGCGCAAAGGCATTCTGGTCAAGGGCGGCGTGTATTTGGAGGGCGGTTTCAAGCTCGATTATCTGGCCCTCGACAAGACCGGCACCATCACCCACGGCAAACCGGTGCAGACCGACTACCTGTCCCTCGACCCGACCGCCGACGACACGGCACCGGCCATTGCCGCCGCGCTGGCCGGGCGTTCCGATCACCCGGTGTCGCTGGCCATCGCCAACGCGGCTGTGGATAAAGGTTTTGCGGCTCTGGTTGTGGATAACTTCGAAGCGCTGGCCGGCCGTGGGGTAAAAGGCGAGGTCAACGGTCAGGTCTACCACTTGGGCAACCACCGTCTGGTCGAAGAGCTGGGCCTGTGCTCGCCGCAACTGGAAGAAAAGCTGTTCGCTCTGGAGAAGCAGGGCAAGTCCGTGGTGCTGCTACTCGACCGTTCCGGCCCGCTGGCGCTGTTCGCCGTGGCCGACACGGTCAAGGAAACCAGCCGCGAGGCGATTCGCCAACTGCACGAACTGGGCGTGAAAACCCTGATGCTGACCGGCGACAACGTCCACACCGCGCAGGCGATTGCGGCGCAGGTCGGGATCGATCAGGCCAAGGGCGATTTGCTGCCCACCGACAAGTTGCAAGCCATCGAAGAGCTGTACGCGCAGGGCCGTCGGGTCGGCATGGTCGGCGACGGCATCAACGATGCGCCGGCACTGGCTCGGGCCGAGATCGGTTTTGCGATGGCGGCGGCCGGTACCGATACGGCGATTGAAACCGCCGATGTCGCCCTGATGGACGACGATCTGCGCAAGATTCCAGCCTTCATCAGTCTGTCCCGCAACACGGCCAGTATCCTCAAACAGAACATTGCGTTGGCATTGGTGATCAAGGCTATCTTTCTTGGGGTAACCTTCGCCGGGCTCGCCACCATGTGGATGGCGGTGTTCGCCGACATGGGCGTGAGCCTGCTGGTGGTGTTCAACGGTTTGCGCCTGTTGCGCAAATAGAGGAAGAGGGACGGTTGTGCTGAGTGCCGAGCTGAAAGCGTTTTACATGGTGGCCCGGCTGGGCAGCATCACGCTGGCGGCGAAAAAGCTCGGTCTCAGTCAACCGACCGTGACCACCCAGATCCGCAATCTGGAAAGCCAGTATTCGGTGGAGCTGTTCTACCGTGGCGGCCGGCGTCTGAGCGTCAGCGACGAAGGTGCGCGGCTGTTGCCGATGGTCAAGGCGCTGTTGCAGCAGGAGGCCGACATCGAATTCTTCCTGCGCAACAGCGGTCAGGTGCAGGGCACCCTGCGCATCGCCGCCACCGCGCCGTATTACATCCTCGATCTGGTGAAGACCTTTCGCGAGCGCCTGCCGCAGGTGGAGGTCTCGGTGGAAATCGGCAACTCGCAGCAAGTGCTCGAAGCGCTGGAGGATTACCGGGTAGATGTCGCGGCATCGTCGCAGTTGCTCGATGATGCACGGCTGATCCGCCGGGTGCTCGGCAGCGATCCGCTGGTGCTGGCGGTGCATCGCAATCATCCGCTGGCGGCGCACGACCATGTCACGCTGAGCGCACTGGCCGGGCATACCTTGCTGATGCGCGAGCCGGGCTCGACCACCCGTCGCCTGACCGAAGAATTGCTGGCCGGCGCCGGGGTCAGTTTCGGCCCGTTGCTGGAAATCGGCAGCCGTGAATCGATCCGCGAGGCGGTGCTGCGCAATATCGGCATCAGCATCATTGCCCGCCAGGAAGTGCCGCATGATCCGCAGTTGCGGGTGCTGACACTGGAGAATGCGCCGCAGATTCCCGAATATCTGTACTGCCTCAAGGAACGCAAGAACGCCCGGTTGCCGGCGGCGTTTCTCGGGCTGGCGCAGGAAATGTCCCCGGCCTGAGATCTTCAGTGCCTGTTCGGGCCCCATCGCTGGCAAGCCAGCTCCCACAGGAATCTTCAGTGAATACAAATTTTGTAAACACCCGAGAAACTGTGGGAGCTGGCTTGCCAGCGATGGGGCCAGATCAAACAACACATGATCTGAAGTTCTGAACCAAAATCCCTGAATACCACTATCGGTCGATTTTGCCTTGTTGCCATATGACCGACGCATTACAACTCTAGGATTCGTCTCATCTGCTTGATGAGGCCTGTCCATGAACCCTGCAATCGCAACTGCCCTGACCAACCCCGGCGCACCGATGAAAGTGCGCGGCGTGCAGAAGCGCTTCGGCGCTTTCACGGCGCTGGATAACGTCTCCCTCGATGTCGCGGCCGGTGAGCTGGTGTGTCTGCTCGGCCCGTCGGGGTGCGGCAAGACCACGCTGCTGCGTTGCATTGCCGGTCTGGAAAAGCAGGACAGCGGCGAGTTGTACCTCGGCGAGCGCGACGTTTCCCATCTCGCACCCCAGGCTCGCGATTACGGCATCCTGTTCCAGTCTTACGCTCTGTTCCCCAATCTGACCGTCGAAGCGAACATTGCCTACGGCCTCGCCGGCAGCGGTCGCGATGAAGTGCGCCGTCGCGTCGGTCAGATGCTGGAACTGGTCGGCCTCACCGGCAGTGAGAAAAAGTACCCGGGCCAGTTGTCCGGCGGCCAGCAACAACGTGTGGCACTGGCCCGCGCCTTGGCCCCCGCGCCGTCGCTGCTGTTGCTCGACGAACCGATGTCGGCCCTCGACGCCCGGGTCCGCGAGCATCTGTGCACCGAGCTGCGCCAACTGCAACGCAACCTCGGCATCACCACCCTGATGGTCACCCACAATCAGGATGAAGCCATGCTGATGGCAGACCGCATCGCCGTGATGAACAACGGCAAGGTCGAGCAGTACGCCACCCCGCAGGAAATCTACAACCGCCCGGCCACACCATTCGTGGCCGAGTTCGTCGGCCAGGGCAACTGGCTGCCGTTCCAGCGCAGCAGCGACAGCCACGCCAAGGTCGGCGGGATGAACCTGCGCCTGGCCGACGGCAGCGTCCACAGCCCGTCGGGTCGACTGTTCTGCCGCCCTGAAGCGATCAACGTCAATCCGCTGGTGCATGAGGAAAACCTGTTCCCGGCCAAGGTCCGTGAGATCACTTTCCTCGGCAACCGCTGCCGCATGAGCTTCGAGCTCGATCAATTGCCCGGTCACTCCTTGCTCGCCGAGCTGGCGCCGGAAGCCATGCCGCGCCTAGGCGCCCAGCAGATCATGGTCGCCTTGCCGCCACGCAGCCTGCAGGTGTTCGCCTGATGAACAGCAACCTCGCACTGCCGCTACCGCATAAGCAGGCGCGGCAGGTGTCCGGGGCCGAGGTCGGTGACCGGATCTTCGTCCTCGGCGGCAAACTCCTGCTGTTGGTGTTGCTCGGTGTGGCGGTGTTGTTGCCCTTGCTGGCGATCTTCTGGCGCGGCTTCAGCAGCGAAGCCGGGCAGGGCGGTGGCTGGCTCGCCGCGAAGGAGCTGGTGACCAGCGACAATTTCCACTGGCTGCTCGGCAACAGCCTGAAGGTTTCCCTCAGCGTCGCGGCCATCGTCGTACCGCTGGCCTACCTGTTTGCTTACGCCTTGCAGCGCACGTTGATTCCCGCAAAAGGCATCTGGCGCGGGATTTCGCTGCTGCCGCTGATGGCGCCGTCGATGTTGCCGGGGATTGCCCTGGTCTATCTGTTCGGCAATCAGGGCATGTTGCGCGGGCTGCTGTCGGACAACATCTACGGTTTCTGGGGGATTGTTCTGGGTGAGGTGATCTACACCTTCCCACACGCCTTGATGATTCTGCTGTCAGCCCTGTCGTTGGCAGATGCACGACTGTTCGACGCGGCGTCGAGCATGGGCGCGAGCCCGGCGAAGGCCTTTCGCAGCATCACCTGGCCAGCGACTCGTCAGGCCATATTCGCTGCGTTCTGCCTGGTGTTCACCCTGACCATCACTGATTTCGGTGTACCGGTGGTGGTCGGTGGCGACTATCAAGTGTTGGCGCTGGAAGCCTACAAAGCCGTGGTCGGCCAACAGCAATTCGGTCGCGGCGCGCTGATCGGCATGGTTCTGCTGCTGCCGGCGCTGTTCAGTTTCGGCGTCGATGCCTGGCTGCGTCGTCGTCACGGCGACGCCATGAGTGGCCGGGCCCAAGTGTTCAAACCGGCGCCGTCGAAGAAACGCGATGCCTGTTATCTGGCCATCGTCCTGTTGATCAGCGCCGCGTTACTGCTGGTGTTCGGCATGGCGGTGTTCTCGTCGCTGGTGAAGTTCTGGCCGTACAACCTGTCGCTGTCGCTCAACCACTATCAGTTCAACGAGACCGCCGGCGGTGGCTGGCTGGCCTACGGCAACAGTTTGAAGATGGCGCTGGGCACGGCATTGATCGGCAGCGTGCTGATCTTCACCGGCGCTTACCTGATGGAAAAGACCCGCAGCCAGCGAGGCCTCAATCTGACCCTGCGCATGCTCAGTTTCGTACCGATGGCGGTGCCGGGGCTGGTGCTGGGGCTGGGTTACGTCTTCTTCTTCAACCTCACCGGCAACCCGCTGCACGTGCTGTACGGGACCATGACCCTGCTGATCGTCTGCACCATTGCTCACTATTTGACCACCGCGCAGATGACCGCCACCACCGCGCTGCGTCAGCTCGACGCCGAGTTCGAAGCTGCCGCGCTGTCGCTCAAGGCGCCGCTGTACCGGCATTACTTGAAGGTCACCGTACCGATCTGCCTGCCGGCGCTGCTGGACATCGTGCGCTACCTGTTCGTCTCGGCCATGACCACCGTGTCGGCGGCGATTTTCCTCTACAGCCCCGACACCATCCTCGCGGCGGTGGCTGTGCTGAACATGGATGACGCCGGCAACGTCGGCGGCGCGGCGGCGATGTCGACCCTGATTCTGTTCACCTCGGCGGGCGTGTCCTTGCTGCTGGCGTGGGCTTCGCGCGGCTTGCTGCGCCGTTCCCAGGCCTGGCGGCAAACGGCGCCCGGCCACTGATCCACGACTTGTCCCTATAGCCTCAACTCACCTACAGGAAAACGATCATGTTCAAGCCTATGGCCCTGGCCGCTGCTGTGCTCGCTACTTTCAGCCTGAATGCCTTCGCGGCAAAAACCGAGTTGACGGTGTACACCGCCCTCGAAGCCGAGCAGTTGAAGTCCTACAAAGAGGCCTTCGAAAAGGCCAACCCGGACGTCGAGATCAAGTGGGTGCGCGACTCCACCGGGATCATCACCGCCAAACTGCTGGCCGAAAAAGAGCGTCCACAGGCTGACGCGGTGTGGGGCCTGGCGGCGTCGAGCCTGGCGATCCTCGATCAGCAAGGCATGCTGCAAAGCTATGCGCCGAAGGACCTGGGCAAGATCGGCGCAAACTACCGCGACGCCGCCAACCCGCCAGCCTGGGTCGGCATGGACGTCTGGGCCGCAACCATTTGCTTCAACACCGTCGAAGCCGAGAAACAGGGCCTGAGCAAACCGGTGAGCTGGCAGGACCTGACCAAGCCCGAGTACAAAGGCAAGATCGTGATGCCGAACCCGGCCTCGTCCGGCACTGGTTTCCTCGACGTCAGCGCCTGGCTGCAAACCTTCGGCGAGAAACAGGGCTGGGCCTACATGGACGGCCTGCACCAGAACATCGGCCAGTACGTTCACTCCGGTTCCAAGCCTTGCAAACTGGCGGCGGCGGGTGAGTTCCCGATCGGCATTTCCTTCGAATACCCGGCCGTTCAGCTCAAGCGTCAGGGCGCACCGCTGGACATCATCCTGCCGAAGGAAGGCCTGGGCTGGGAGATCGAAGCCACCGCCGTGATCAAAGGCACGCCGCACGAAGAAGCCGCGAAGAAGCTGGCTGACTTCTCCGCCAGCGCCCCGGCGATGGATCTGTACAAGGAAAACTTCGCCGTCCTCGCCCAACCGGGCATCGCCAAGCCGCAGACCGAGCTGCCGGCCGACTACGAGCAGCGCCTGATCAAGAACGACTTCGCCTGGGCCTCGAAGAACCGCGACGAGATCCTGACCGAATGGCGCAAGCGTTATGACGGCAAGTCCGAGAAAGTCGCTGCCAAGTAAGATCTTCATCGACTGACAGGGGCCTCTTCGCGAGCAAGCCCGCTCCCACATTGGCCGGTGTGAAACACACATTGTGTGAACACCGCCAAACTTGTGGGAGCTGGCTTGCCAGCGAAAGCGGTCTCGCATTCAGAGCACCTCTAGATGACACAACACAAAGACTTGCTGATCGTCGGCGCCGGCATCCTGGGCCTGTCCCACGCCTACGCGGCCGCCCGACGTGGTCTCAAGGTCGCGGTTTTCGAACGCACCGCCACGCCACTCGGCGCCTCGGTTCGCAACTTCGGCCAGGCACTGGTCACCGGCCAGCCACCGGGCCCGATGCTCGAACTGGCCAAGGCCAGTCGCGAAATCTGGGGCCAGTGGGCGCAGCTCGCCGGCCTGCAACTCAAGCGCAACGGCTCGTACCTGTTCGCTCGCACCGAGGCCGAAGAGCACTTGCTCGATGCCTTCTGCGCCGGACGCGCCGTTGAGCATGACTACCGCGTCGAACTGCTGCGCGGTGCCGCGTTGCGTGATCTGTACGGCGGCCAGTTCAGCCATCACCGCGCCGCGTTGCACGGCATGGACGATCAACAGTTGTATTCCCGGGAAGCGATTCCGGCGCTGATCGATTACTTGCGCCGCGAACTCAACGTCGAGTTTCACTTCAACACACTGGTGCGCGACGTCGAACCGGGACGCCTGCAAAGCACTGCCGGAACTTTCACTGCCGAACAGATCATCGTCTGTTCCGGCCACGATTATCAGACCTTGCTGGCCGAACCGATTGCCGCCCTCGACCCGCAAATCTGCCGTCTGCAAATGCTCCGCGCCCGGCCGCAGATTGACCTGAACCTGCAACACGCCTTGCTTACCGGCCTCAGCTGCGTGCACTACGGCGCTTTCGCCGACCTGCCGGAAGCCGCAGCAGTGCAGGCGCAGATCCTGCGCGAGCAACCGCACCTGCAGGAAAACGGCATTCATCTGCTGATCAGCCCGACGCCGTATGGCGAACTGATCATCGGCGACTCGCACCATTACGGCAGCGATCCGTCGCCGTTCAACGCCGAGCAGGTCGACAACTGGATGCTCGAACTGGCCGAACAGACCCTCGGCTGCAAGGTGCAAGTGGTCGAGCGCTGGCAGGGTGTCTATGGTTCCCGGGGGCCGGGACCATTTTCGTTCCTGCGCCCGGCGCCGGGGCTGAGTGTGGCGCTGATGCACAGCGGCGTTGGCATGAGCGTCGGCCCGGCCATGGCCGGGCGCAATGTTGCACAGCTTTTTGGAGAGCGCTGATGTTGAGTCACGAGCAAGTCATCGACCGGGTGTTCGGACTTTATGAGCGTTTCGGCGCCAGCGACTACATCGGCGAACCGGTGTCGCAGATCGAGCACATGTCTCAGGCAGCTGAGCTGGCGATCGCCGAAGGCTTCGATGACGAAGTGGTGCTGGCGGCGTTCTTCCACGACATCGGCCATTTGTGCGCCGAGGGCGCGGAGAACATGGGTGGTTACGGCGTGGTCAGCCACGAATGCCTCGGTGCGGACTATTTGCGTGAAGCCGGATTCAGCGAGCGCCTGGCGCGGCTGGTGGAGTATCACGTCCAGGCCAAACGCTATCTGACGCTCAGGGAGGCGGGTTATTACGAGCGCTTGAGCGAAGCCAGCCGCCGCACCCTGGAATATCAGGGCGGGGTGATGACCGAGGCCGAAGCCGATGCGTTCGAGCAGGATCCGTTGTGCGCTGTCAGTTTGAGGATGCGTCAGTGGGATGAGCTGGCGAAGGAAATGGCGGTGCCGGTGATGGATCTTTCGGTGTTGAAGCGCAAGGCCTTGACCGTGCTGTCCCGCGAGGCGCGCTGAACCTTCTTACGCCAATCCGGGAAACGGTGCATGGCGCGTATTGCCCCTTCGGCCCAGACTGTTTTTTTGCCGAAAGGAGCGCACGGATGCGTTTTTTGAAAGTGATTGCCCGGGATCGATCGGGCAACGGCGCAGGGGACAGTGTCCAGCTGCGCGTTCATGTAAGCGAACAGGACTGGCGCGAAGCCTCGGCCCGTGAAGTGGCGCAACTGCGCAGCTTCTCCAGCACCTACCTGAAATGCGCCTGGTTCAACGCGGCCGATGAGGACGCCCGGCATCTGCGGATCTTTGCCTTGAACCCCGGCGGCGATGGGACGCCGGAATCAGTGAGGCTGCACTTTCACGAGGGTGAAACCATCGTTTACAAAGCCGCTGTCCATGACCTGGATAACGATGGCGGCTTCGAGGTTGTCCTGTATTCGGACGTGGACAACGACGGGCGCGCCAATCGCACGGATCGCAGCCGGGTGTCGGCGCTGGTCAAACAGTTCCTCAAGCTTGGCTGGCTCTAGAGTTCGAGGACCTTGCCCACCAGTCCTTCAATCTGTTCCTGACGCTGGGCCTGATTCAGTTTCGGATGAGGATTGAGTGATGACCACTGCGGGTGAGCCCGGGCAATGTTCAGCGCCTCCGGCAACTTGCCTTCGCGCCAGGTCTTGTCCTGTGGCGTTGCCACCTGAACGGTGTCCATCGCCGCATGTCCACGGGCGTTCAGCGCTTGCAGCAGTTGCCGTTGACGCAGGGCCAGCAGACGCAACACGTTGTCGTCGACCGTCAGCTCCCGCTGCCCTTTGATCTTGCCCAGCAGGCGATTGCCATAACTGCGGGCGGTTTGCAGGGCGCCGCCGGCAATTGCGCCGGCCAGGGCTGCGGCGCCAAGAGTAATGCCGCCCACCAGCAGATCCACGCCTGCACCGGCCGCTGCGCCAGCGGCGATTCCGCCACCGACCCGCACGCCCAGTTGCTTGAGGGTTTCCGGGTTGAACAGGTCATCGCCCCAACGGCCGTCGAGCAACGGCAGATCGCTGGCGGCGGCGTCTTGCGGGCGGAAGGCGTAGAGCTTGAGCAGCGCTTCGACACATTTCTGTTCGCGCTGGCGCACGGCTTTGCGCAGTTCGCTAATGGCCTGTTGTTCCTGTTCGGCGTTGCTCGCCACACTGCGTCGGCACGCGGCGCAGTCGATCAGCAAT
Organism: Pseudomonas sp. SDO52101_S400; assembly: GCF_054071635.1. NCBI lineage: Bacteria > Pseudomonadati > Pseudomonadota > Gammaproteobacteria > Pseudomonadales > Pseudomonadaceae > Pseudomonas > Pseudomonas sp. SDO52101_S400. The sequence continues at coordinate 38,168 of NZ_JBSVWF010000023.1, forward strand.
TCGGCGATCAGGCGTGCGGCACTTTGCTTGCGAGCGAGGCGCTGGGCCTGTTGATCGGCGATCAGACGTTCAAGTTGTGGGCGGGCGTTTTCCAGCAATAGCGCGAGGCTTTCGTACAGCCTCCGCTCGCCATCTTCGGGCGGGGCAACGCTGTCGAAGCGCACCAGTGCATGCAGGCCCAGCCGCGCCAGAGCTTCACGCCAGTCCGGCTCGCGGTGGTTGGCGCTGCTGACGAAATTCAACACCGGCAGCAAGGGCTTGCCGCAACTGGCCAGTACTTCCAGTTCGTCGCGGTACTTGGCCAGTACCGGTTCACGGGCGTCGATCACGTACAGGCCGGCATCGGAATCAAGCAATTGCCGCAGCACTTTGGCTTCCTGTTCGAAACGCTGGCGCGCCTCGCTGCCGTCGAGAAACCGCGCCAGTCGCGCCGGGCCATCGAGGCGTTCACCGGGGCGCTCCAGACGCTCGAGAAAATCCAGCAGGGCGATGGCGTCTTCCAAACCCGGCGTATCGTAGAGGTCGAGCAACGGCTCGCCATCCACCGACAACCGCGCGCCTTCGACATGCCGGGTGGTGCTCGGCCGATGGGAGACTTCGCCGAAGCCGACGTCGCGAGTCAGGGTGCGCAACAGCGAAGTCTTGCCGACGTTGGTGTGGCCGACCACCGCCAGTTTCAGTGGCGCTTTCCAGGCATCAGTCATGTCCGTGCTCCAGCCAGTTCAACGGGGCGCAATCGGCGAATGGCAACTCCAACTTTTGCAGTGCCACATGCCAGTCGCCGAGGCGCTCGGCGTCCAGCGCCTGTCCTTGCGGCGCCTGCAACAGCCAGACCCGGGTCGCGGCGGCGTTGCGCGCCAGCTCGGCGATCAGTGCCAGGCTGCCGCGATCCGGCGAACGCCGTGGGTCGCAGGCGATCGCGAGTCGCGCCGGCGGGAAGCGGCTGAGTTGTTCGAGTAGTTTGTTGCGTGATTCGCGACTGTCGAGGATGCCGGCGTTGCTGACGTTTTTCGGCAGCGTCGGTGGCCATGGGTGTTGATCGTCGAGCTCGATTGCCACCAGCAACGCGCCATCGCTGGCGTGTTCGCCAACAGTGCTTTCGACGCGGTGCAATTGCGCAGGTTCGGGGTCGGTGATGCCGAGGCGTTCGCTGGTCGGCATCAGGCGTTCACGCAGTTGGGCGTAACCGGGCAGGTTCAGGTCCAGACGCAACGCGGCTTTGCCACTGTTCCAGCGCCAGAAGCAAAACAGCGCCAACAGCAGACGCGGCAGCACGCCGTACACCACCAGCACGCCGACCAGCCAGGTCGCCCAGGCCTGACGGGCGCTTTCGATGTTCAGTGCGGCGTCGCCGCTGGCGCGGATCATGTCCACGGTCGGCACGTTGAAACCCAGCAGCGCCGGCAACGTGCCGAGGGCCTGGGTCACGCCGATGAAAGTGTCTGCACTGAGTATTGTGGTTTCCCAGACGAAGCCGTAGCGCCGGGTCGCCATCAGGGTCAGCAGCAAAACCAACGCGCTGAACATCGCCAGCAACCACAGGCCATTGACCAGCGTGCCGAGCGCCCAGCGATTGAGTTTCTGGCGTTGCAACATCAGCAGCAGGGCCGGGGCCAGTTGCGCAGCCTTGGCATCGCGGGCGAGTTTTTCGCTGAGCCACAGCCACAAACGGCCGAGGGTGGCGCCATGTTCGCCGGCAAAGATCAGCCCCAGCGCCCAACTCAACAGCAAGATCAGGTTCAGCCCGAGCAGACTGCCCAGAGCCCAGAACACATTGACCGGCGTCTGGCCCAGTGCGGCAAAGGCCAAGCCGGCACCGCTCAATATCGCGAGGATCGCCAGCAACACCAGCGCCAGGCGTGCGCCTTGCAGCCAGTGCTTGAGCGCAGAGGTCAGGCCATCGCGCTCGGCCAGCCACAGGGCGCGGCGTTGAATGCGTCCCGGCAGATCGCCGCCGGCCGCGCGGGCCAGGCGATTGGCTTCCAGATCGTCCAGCGGGCCTGCGTGTTCTTCGCGCAGGCGCACGGTTTCGGTGAGCCAGAGGTTTTGCAGTGAAGTCAGTTCAGTCACGCGGCATCCCGTTGCTTGATTGAGCCGTGAGCATAACCGCTGTGGCGCTTATCGGGGTAAGCGCGGCTCTGGTATCCTCGCCGGCATGACTAAATCACTCCCCCTCAGCCTGATCGCAGCCCTTGGTGAAAACCGTGTGATCGGCGTCGACAACAGCATGCCCTGGCACCTGCCGGGGGACTTCAAATACTTCAAGGCCACGACGCTCGGCAAGCCGATCATCATGGGCCGCAAGACCTGGGATTCGCTGGGTCGTCCGTTGCCGGGGCGCTTGAACATCGTGGTCAGCCGTCAGACCGATCTGGTGCTGGAAGGCGCGGAAGTCTATCCGTCGCTGGAAGCTGCCGTGGTTCGCGCTGAAGAATGGGCTAAACAGCAGGGCGTCGACGAGTTGATGCTGATTGGCGGGGCGCAACTGTATGCGCAGGGAATGGCGCAGGCGGATCGCTTGTACCTGACCCGTGTGGCACTGAGCCCGGAAGGCGATGCGTGGTTTCCGGAGTTCGATCTGAACCAGTGGAAACTGGTGTCGAACGTGCCGAATCCGGCTGAAGGCGACAAACCGGCTTACAACTTCGAAGTCTGGGAAAAAGCCTGAATCTGTGGCGAGGGAGCACGCTCCCTCGCCACAACGTCAATCAAGCCTGAGCAAGCTCCGCATGCTCATCGGCATCCAGCAGGGCCTTGTCGGTCTGCTGCATCACCTGGCTGGTAATCGCGCCAGCGGTGATCGAACCACTCACGTTCAGCGCCGTACGACCCATGTCGATCAGTGGCTCGACCGAAATCAGCAACGCCACCAGCGAAACCGGCAAGCCCATGGCCGGCAGCACGATCAGTGCCGCGAAGGTCGCACCGCCACCCACGCCCGCCACACCGGCCGAACTCAGGGTCACAATCGCCACCAGCGTCGCGATCCACAGTGGATCCAGCGGGTTGATGCCCACGGTTGGCGCAACCATCACCGCCAACATTGCCGGGTACAGACCGGCGCAGCCGTTCTGGCCGATGGTCGCACCGAACGATGCGGCGAAGCTTGCAACCGATTGCGGAATACCCAGACGGCGGGTCTGCGCTTCGATGCTCAGCGGAATGCTCGCCGCGCTGGAACGGCTGGTGAACGCGAACGTCAACACCGGCCAGATCTTGCGGAAGAAACGCAGCGGGTTGATCCCGGCCGCCGAAACCAGCAGACCGTGCACCACGAACATCAGGCCCAGACCGAGATACGACACCACCACGAAACTGCCGAGCTTGATGATGTCTTGCAGGTTGGAACCGGCAACCACCTTGGTCATCAGCGCCAGCACGCCGTACGGGGTCAGCTTCATCACCAGACGCACCAGACGCATCACCCAGGCTTGCAGGGTGTCGATGGCGTTGATCACTTTTTGACCTTTCTCGACGTCATCCTTGAGCAGTTGCAGCGCGGCAACACCCATGAACGCAGCGAAGATCACCACGCTGATGATCGAGGTCGGCTTGGCCCGGGCCAGGTCGGCGAACGGGTTCTGCGGGATGAACGACAGCAGCAGTTGCGGCACATTCAGGTCGGCGACCTTGCCGGCATAGTCGGTCTGAATGGTTTGCAGACGGGCCATTTCCTGAGTGCCGGCGACCAGGCCTTCGGCGGTCAGGCCGAACAGGTTGGTCAGGCCGATACCGATCAGCGCCGCAATCGCGGTGGTGAACAGCAGTGTGCCGATGGTCAGGAAGCTGATCTTGCCCAGCGACGAAGCGTTGTGCAGGCGGGCCACGGCGCTGAGGATCGAGGCGAACACCAGCGGGATCACGATCATTTGCAGCAATTGCACGTAACCGTTGCCGACCAGATCGAACCAGCCGATCGAGGCTTTCAGCACCGGGTTGCCGGCACCGTAAATCGTGTGCAGCGCGACGCCGAATGCCACGCCCAGCACCAGCGCGAGCAGGACTTTCTTCGCCAGGCTCCACGTGGTGTGACGGGTTTGCGCCAGGCCGAAGAGCAGGGCGAGGAACACCAGCAAGTTGAGAATCAGGGGCAGATTCATGAGGACTCCAGAAAAGACTGTGCCAACAACCTTCCGGGGCTGTTGCGAACCGGCAAGCCTAACAGTTTGATTTCCAATGATTTAATACCGAAATCAAAGGTCGTCCGTCGTTTTTGGAATAAGCGGGTGTCGCTCTCGGGGATGCAGCTGGCGCGGAAGGGACGTGGACAGTCGCTGGCAGACGAGGACTGTCACATTTATTTGTTAGCGTCGATTTCTTTGACCCAGGGAGAAGCGCCAATGAAGTTTGCACCGAAATTTCTGGCTGTCGCACTGACTGTGGGGATGGGCCTGGCCACTCAGGCTTTCGCCACCGACCTGAAACACTGGCCTGCGGATCAGGCCAAGGCGCTGGACGCGATGATCGCCGCCAACGCCAACAAGGGTAACTATGCGGTGTTCGACATGGACAACACCAGTTACCGCTACGACCTCGAAGAGTCGTTGCTGCCGTTCATGGAAAACAAGGGCCTGATCACCCGCGAGAAACTCGACCCCTCCCTGAAGCTGATGCCGTTCAAGGACACCGCCGACCATAAGGAAAGCCTGTTCAGCTACTACTACCGCCTCTGCGAAGTCGATGACATGGTCTGCTATCCATGGGTCGCGCAGGTGTTTTCCGGTTTCACCCTCAAGGAGCTCAAGGGCTACGTTGATGAGCTGATGGCCTCGGGCAAGCCGGTACCGACGACTTATTACGATGGCGATGTGGTTAAAAACCTCGACGTCCAGCCGCCGAAAGTCTTCGCCGGTCAGGCCGAGCTGTACAACAAGCTGATGGAGAACGGCATCGAGGTCTATGTGATGACCGCCGCCTCCGAAGAACTGGTGCGGATGGTCGCGGCCGATCCGAAGTACGGCTACAACGTCAAACCGCAGAACGTGATCGGTGTATCGCTGCTGCTCAAGGATCCGAAGACCGGCGAACTGACCACTGCGCGCAAGCAGATCACCGCCGGCAAGTATGACGAGAAGGCCAACCTTGGCCTGGAACTGACGCCTTACCTGTGGACCCCGGCGACCTGGATGGCCGGCAAACAAGCAGCGATCCTGACTTACATCGACGAGTGGAAAAAACCGGTACTGGTGGGCGGTGACACCCCGAGCAGCGACGGCTACATGCTGTTCCACAGCGTCGACGTGGCCAAGGGCGGTATTCACTTGTGGGTCAACCGCAAGGACAAGTACATGACCCAGCTCAACGGCATGATGGCCAAGCACGCAGCGGCCCAGGCGAAAGAAGGTTTGCCGGTGACGGCGGACAAGAACTGGGTGATCGTGAAGCCGGAAGAGATTCAGTAAGTCTCAAGGCAAAAAAATGCCCCGCACTTGGCGGGGCATTTTTGTTTCTGCGATTTGACCCTTACAGGCCGTCGAGCATCGCCTTGTTGCGCACCGCACCCTTGTCGGCGCTGGTCGCCAGCAGGGCGTAGGCCTTGAGGGCGGTGGTCACTTTGCGTGGACGCTTCTCGACCGGTTTCCAGCCTTTCTTGTCCTGCTCGACCCGGCGTGCAGCCAGTTCTTCGTCGCTGATCAACAGGTTGATCGAGCGGTTGGGGATGTCGATCAGCACCTTGTCACCGTCCTGCACCAGACCGATCGCACCGCCGGCTGCAGCTTCTGGCGAAGCGTGGCCGATAGACAGGCCGGAAGTGCCGCCGGAGAAACGGCCATCGGTCAGCAGGGCACAGGCTTTGCCCAAGCCTTTGGATTTCAGGTAGGAGGTCGGGTAGAGCATTTCCTGCATGCCCGGGCCGCCTTTCGGGCCTTCGTAGCGAATGATGACGATGTCGCCTTCCTTCACTTCGTCGGCGAGGATGCCGCGCACGGCGCTGTCCTGGCTTTCGAAGATCTTCGCGTTGCCTTCGAACACGTGAATCGACTCGTCGACGCCGGCGGTTTTCACCACGCAGCCGTCCAGGGCGATGTTGCCGTACAGCACGGCCAGGCCGCCTTCTTTCGAGTAGGCGTGTTCGAAGCTGCGGATGCAGCCGTTTTCACGGTCGTCGTCCAGGGTTTCCCAGCGGGTCGACTGGCTGAACGCGGTCTGCGTCGGAATGCCGGCCGGGCCGGCCTTGAAGAAGTGGTGCACGGCTTCATCGTCGGTCTGGGTGATGTCCCACTTGGCGATGGCTTCTTCCATGCTGCGGCTGTGCACGGTCGGCAGGTCCGTGTGCAGCAGGCCGCCACGGGCCAGCGAACCGAGGATGCTGAAGATGCCGCCGGCGCGGTGCACGTCTTCCATGTGGTACTTCTGGATGTTCGGCGCGACCTTGCACAGCTGCGGCACCTTGCGCGACAGACGATCGATGTCGCGCAGGTCGAAGTCGATCTCGGCTTCCTGGGCGGCGGCCAGCAAGTGCAGGATGGTATTGGTCGAACCGCCCATGGCGATGTCGAGCATCATGGCGTTCTCGAACGCCTTGAAGTTGGCGATGTTGCGCGGCAGTACCGACTCGTCGTTCTCGCCGTAGTAGCGTTTGCACAGTTCGACGATGGTGCGGCCGGCCTGCAGGAACAGCTGTTCGCGGTCGCTGTGGGTGGCCAGGGTCGAACCGTTGCCCGGCAGTGCGAGACCCAGGGCCTCGGTCAGGCAGTTCATCGAGTTGGCGGTGAACATGCCGGAGCACGAACCGCAGGTCGGGCAGGCGCTGCGCTCGTACTCGGCAACCTTCTCGTCAGAAGCGCTGGAGTCGGCGGCGATGACCATGGCGTCGACGAGGTCGAGACCGTGGCTGGCCAGTTTGGTCTTGCCGGCTTCCATCGGGCCGCCGGATACGAAGATCACCGGAATGTTCAGGCGCAGGGCGGCCATCAGCATGCCCGGGGTGATTTTGTCGCAGTTGGAGATGCAGACAATGGCGTCGGCGCAGTGGGCGTTGACCATGTACTCGACGGAGTCGGCGATGATCTCGCGGCTCGGCAGCGAATACAGCATGCCGTCGTGGCCCATGGCGATGCCGTCGTCCACGGCGATGGTGTTGAATTCTTTCGCCACACCGCCGGCGCGTTCGATTTCACGGGCAACAAGCTGGCCCAGATCCTTCAGGTGGACGTGGCCCGGTACGAACTGGGTGAAGGAGTTGGCAATCGCGATGATCGGCTTCTTGAAGTCGTCATCTTTCATCCCGGTGGCGCGCCACAGTGCGCGGGCGCCGGCCATATTGCGGCCGTGGGTGGATGTTTTCGAACGGTAATCTGGCATGGAGCACTCCGGGCGGCTAATCACTTACTAATCAGGTGCAAAAAGGGAGTGAGCTTCTATTGACGTCTGGAACACTCAGAAATGGCCGTGTGTCCTGATGTTGCCGATGACGTTGCGGGATCGCCGCTGGTCTCAGCCTGAGCTCATAAACCCGCCGGGGATGAATGGCGATGAATCTCGCGATTCTACACCGCTGGCGTCAGGAGGGAATGGCGCAAAACGTTGTTCCAGCGCTGACGCCCCGTGCGGAATGACGACCGGCAGGTTTAATCGCCTCCCGGCTGCGCAATGGCATCGGCTTGCAGGACTCTGACGCGGCGGCTGATCCGGTTGTTCAGGGCGAGTGCCACACCACTGAGCAAGAAAAAGCTGTAACCCAGGGTGGATTGCAGGTTGGTCGTGCTCAGGCTGATCAAGGCACTGATCAAGCCACCGCAGATGAAAATGATCGTGCTGCCGGCTGAGGCCGAAGTGCCAGCGTTGTCCGGAAACAGGCTCATGGCCCGGGAGGTGGCGGCCGGCCGGGCAATGGTGGTGCCGGCGGTGCAGATCAGCATCGGGATCAGCACTGTCGCCGGAGCCAGTGCAAAACTTGATGACAGGTACAGCATGGTCACGCCGGCGAACAGTATCAGGCTCAGGCCGACCACAATCTGCTGGCCGCTGCTGAGGCGCCTGCTGAGCACGCTGGCGAGGATGCCCCCCGTGACGTAAGCCGCGCCGTAGATCAGCAGGATCAAGGAAAATTCGTAGGCGGACAGTTGCAGTCGGTCCATGAAGATCAGCGGCGAAATCACGATGAATGAAAAGTGGCAGGCGAACGCGAATGCCGAAATCAGCCAGTAGCTGACGAAGTTGAAATCTCCCAGGACCCGCCGGTAAGCCGTGAGGAAGTTTGTACGTGTGCCACTGGCGGTCGGTCGGGTGTTCTCCAGAAACAGCCAGGCCTTCAGCAACACCACGGCTGAAAGTGCGATGAACACCCAGAAGCTGCCGCGCCAGCCCAACGTTGCCTGTATGAAAGTGCCTGCCAGCGGCGATACCGAGATGAAAATCCCGCCGGCGGTGACCATCAGGATTCGCAGGCGGTCACGTTCCTCGCCTTTGAACAGATCCTGGACCAGCGCCTGGGACAGCACGAAGCAGCCGCAGCCCAGCGCCTGAACGACCCGGAACATCAGGAACAGCGAATAGTCAGTGGTCATCACGCAGCCGAGGGCGCCGAGCATTGAAACGCTCATGCCGGCGAGCAGCAGCCCTTTGCGTCCGATCACATCCGACAGCGGCCCGATCAGCAACTGGGCGAAGGCGATGCCGACGGCGAACAGGCTGATGGACAGCGCGATGTCCGCCGGGGTGTTGCGAAAATGTTCGGCCAGCGCCGGGAACGAAGGCAGCAGGACATCCAGCGGAAATACACCCAGCAATACCATCGCCAGCAACAGGCTGACGGCGCCGCGACGTTGTCGGGTCGTCCCCCCGGGTTTTCCTTTATCCATCGATCAATCCTGCCTTGGCGAAAAGTATCCGGTTTTGAGGTTCCGCGAAAAATCCGGCTTTCTTCAGTGCATTCAATGTAGAGACGCTGCCTGTCCGTGCACGTAATCGGGTGGCTTGCACTGTTGCCAACTCGCCGAGTATTTCCGGCACGGCACTGGCGGCAATCCCGGCGTCCCGCAAGCTTTGTTGCAGCCACTGTTCGTCGGCTTCGAAGAAGATCCCGATGATCTCAAGCAGGGTGACGGCGACGAACGTTCGTTGCTGAGGGACCAGATTCAGCCAGAGGTAGTGGAACACTTCAGTGAAGTAGCGACTGTGGCGCGCTTCGTCAGTGAGGTGATCGCGCAGCATGTCGTTGACCCCGGACACCAGGCTGTCCCGGCAGACGTCGAGCAGCTCCCGGGCAATGATGGTTTCCGAAACGAAGCCGAGCAGAAACCATGTCAGCGGTCGCTGCTCTTGAGGGGTTCTGGCGATCAGCCCGTTCATCTGCACGATTCGCCTGGGCATCACCGGGCGCCCGGTGATGGCGTAGTACCCGGCGATCTGTTCCGCTATCCGATGCGAGAACAGGGCGTGGTAACCCTCATCGGTGTAGAGCTGAAGCGCGGCGGTTTTCATGGCCGGCGGAACATCGACCGACAGTTCACCGTGGACAATGACTTCCACGGCACGATTGACAATGCGGTGTTCGAGCAGGGTGGTGTAGTCGAGAAAGTGCACCAGATGATTGGCCGTGAGCCGATGCAATACCGAGCGGCCCGCCGCTTCGATGGTCGGGTGGGAGAGATAGGGCAGAAATGTCGGCGGAAACCAGTGACGGGTTTCCAGTTGTTGCGTGATGTCAGCTGGCAAGCGGTAATCGTGGGCACTGGTACGCACAGATGCGCGAGTGTTCCAGTCGCCCAGTGAAAACTCGAAGGCCGGGGCTTGGGAGAGAAGGCTCATGCTTGCGTCTCGCGCAACAGGTCGCGCATTTCCTGGCACATCGCCTGACCATCGCTTTCGCCGCATCCGACAAAGAACAGGGGTTGTTCGTGACCGTTCTCGAGTCGCAGCAATGTGTCGACCTGATCGTCGGCGAATGCGCCTGTGAGCCAGGTGTTCATGCCAAGCGCGGTGGCGGCCAGTTGAAACGTCTGTGAAAGATGCCCGGCCTCGACGAACGCCATTCGATAGGCGCGCGAGTGCGGATACTTCCACCAGAGCCTGTCGAAGCGGGCGGTGATGAACAGGCCCAGTGGCAGGTTATTGATGAAGTGCTGGCCTCCCAGCAGATTGCCCAGCGCTGTGTCGGGCGGCGGGTTGATCAGGCTCAAGGCGTGTTCGGCCGGGTGATAGGCATACACGCCAGGTGCAAGGCCTTCGACGTTCTGGATCAACAGGTAACCTTCGCAGGCATTGAGCCCGCCACCGGAAGGGCTGCTACGGCGTGCGTCGAGTCCTTTGGCGATGCTGTCGTCGCCTTCGCGCTCGTGCAGATAGCCGAGAGTCAGGTACAGCAAGGCCCCGACATCACCCAGCTGAACGGGTGAGCCGGTGAAGGACCGGCAGGTTTTCCGCCGGATCAAGGCATTCGACAGACTGTCGTCATTCAGTGTCGACGGCGCGGGGAGAGCGATGCGTCTGCCTGGATCGCGATCAGCCGTGTCATCGGCCGGGGGCGAGGAGGCGAGTACCTCGTTGCAATGTTCCAGATATTGCCTGGCCCATTCATGAATGTTTTGTGGAATATATTCACAGGGGATGTTGCGGGTGCCGATGTGATAGATCTTCGACAGTTCATCCCAGCCCCAGATGGGAGTGTTTGTAGACGATGTTGTCAGTATTCCGGCATTGAATAACTGTGCGTCTATGATGTTGTTGTTGTCGTACAGCTCGGGGTTGTTGATTAGTTGTGCCAAACGGGATGAATAGTCCAGACCAAGTTCGTGTTGAGTATGATCCTTGTAGTTCCAGACGATTTGGCCCGGCGTGCGCGGCAATATGAATAGATAGGGATTTATTTGCATGTTAAAGCAGTGCTCTCTGGATGGGTGATCAAAGACGCTGGGTAGCCGGCGATACCCAGCGTCAGCCTTACTTAACGGGTTTTAGCAGCAACCAGAAAAGCCAGGTTTGCGATTTTGCGGGATTCCAGAGTAATTGCTTTCATGTTTGAACTCCTTGTTCATTGATGCTTCGTTGTTTGTTGAGTGCCACCTCGTGGTGACGACTTAATAATAGTTTGTAATGGATTAATCGCAAGTGGATATTAAGTAGGAATATTCCAGTAATTTTGTCGGAGTGATCTTTCGCTTGAAAAGGTCTTGTAAGTTAGATGTTGGTAAATGCTGGATTTAAGGAAAAGTCCTGCATGTTGATCGGACGGTAAATGTAGGAAAACCAATAATTAAAGGCAAAAAGAAGGGGAGCCTGTTGGCTCCCCTTCTTTATATGCATCGATACCGTTAGCTGTTTGGCAGCAGACGGCAGGTGATGCTCTTGATGTAGCGGGTTTCCGGAATGGCCGGGTGCACCGGATGATCCGGACCCTGACCACCGCGCTCCAGCAACTGGATGTTGCGGTCGAGGTGACGGGCGCTGGTCAGCAGGATGTTCTGCAGATCGTCTTCCGGCAGGTGCATCGAGCACGAAGCACTGAACAGGATGCCGTCCTTGTTGAGCAGGCGCATGGCTTGCTCGTTCAGACGACGGTAGGCGCCTTCACCGTTTTTCATGTCCTTCTTGCGTTTGATGAACGCAGGCGGGTCGGCAACGATCACGTCGAAGCGCTCTTCGCTGGCCTTGAGTTCCTTCAGGGCTTCGAAGACGTCGCCTTCGATGCAGGTCATCTTGTCGGCGAAGCCGTTCAGCGCGGCATTGCGCTCAACGCCATCGAGGGCGAAACCCGATGCATCGACGCAGAACACTTCGCTGGCGCCGAATGCCGCAGCCTGAACACCCCAGCCACCGATGTAGCTGTACAGGTCCAGCACGCGTTTGCCTTTGGCGTAAGGGGCCAGGCGTGCGCGGTTCATGCGGTGGTCGTAGAACCAGCCGGTTTTCTGGCCCTGAATCACTGGGGCTTCGAATTTCACGCCGTTCTCTTCCAGCGCCACCCACTCCGGCACCAGGCCGAACACGGTTTCGGTGTAACGCTCGAGGCCTTCGGCATCACGGGCGGCGGAGTCGTTCTTGAAGAGGATGCCGCTTGGCTTGAGCACTTGGGTCAGCGCCGCGATCACGTCATCTTTATGCGCTTCCATGGTCGCGGAAGCGATCTGCACCACGAGGATATCGCCGAAACGGTCGACGACCAGGCCTGGCAGCAGATCGGAGTCACCGTAAACCAGACGATAGAAAGGCTTGTCGAACAGGCGATCGCGCAGCGACAGGGCCACGTTCAGGCGGTGCACCAGCAGCGACTTGTCCAGCGGCAGCTTGATGTCGCGCGACAGCAGGCGGGCGCAGATCAGGTTGTTCGGGCTCATGGCGACGATGCCCAGCGGCTTGCCGCCGGCGGCTTCGAGGATCGCCTGGTCGCCGGCCTTGAAGCCGTGCAACGGGGTCGCGGCCACGTCGATTTCGTTGCTGTAGATCCACAGGTGACCGGCGCGCAGGCGACGGTCGGCGTTGGCTTTGAGGCGCAAGCTAGGCAGGGACATGACGTCGCTCCGGAAAAAAGAGCGGGAGTATACCGTGTTGCGCTGCACGCGGGTTCGGTGCTGGACATGTGGCGCGCAAACCCGGCCTGCCAGCGGATGAAGGCAAAATTCGCCCAATGGTCTTGAATGAAAGTTTCCGCCGATCTGCCCCCAAAGTGTCGTTCGTCGGTTTTTAGGGGTTAGAATCGCCGCCTGTCCCAGAGTGTGTACTTATGTCCCAAGAGCTGACCACCGAACAGATTCAACAGTCCCTGCAAGGCATCAGCGTGCCTGCGCAACCGCAGATCATGGTGGATCTGCAAATGGAGCAGTACATGCCCGACCCGGACCTGGAGACGATCGCCAAGTTGATCTCCCAGGATCCCGGTCTGTCCGGCTCGCTGCTGAAAATCGTCAACTCGCCGTATTACGGCCTGAGCAACAAGATCACTTCGATCAAGCGCGCGGTGAACCTGCTGGGCAGTCGTTCGATCATCAACCTGATCAACGCGATGTCGATCAAGGGTGAAATGAACGATGACACCATCGTCACCCTGAACCGTTTCTGGGATACCGCCCAGGACGTGGCCATGACCTGCCTGACCCTGGCCAAGCGCGTCGGCACCGAGGCGAGCGACGAAGCTTACGCCTTGGGGCTGTTCCATGACTGCGGTGTGCCGCTGATGCTCCAGCGTTTCCCGGATTACATGACGACGCTCGAAAAGGCCTATGCCAACGCGGGGGCGGAGCGCCGGGTCGTGGACACCGAGAACGATGTCTACAACACCAATCACTCGGTGGTCGGTTACTACACCGCCAAGTCCTGGCGCCTGCCTGAGCATGTCAGCGCGGCGATCGCGAACCACCACAATGCCTTGGCGATCTTCAGCGACGAGACCTCGCGCAACAGTCAGATGAAAAACCTGCTGGCGATCCTGAAAATGGCCGAGCACATCTGCGCGTCTTACCGGGTACTGGGCAACCAGACCGAAGACTTCGAATGGCAGGCTGTGGGGCCTCTGGTGCTCGAATACATCGGCCTTTCGGATTACGACTTCGAAACGTTGAAGCAGACGATCCGCGAACTTGGCGCGCACTGATCCAAGAGCTCATGATTCCAGAAGACCAATGATTCGAGACACCCATGCCTGAATTGCCGGAAGTCGAAACCACCCGCCGCGGGATCGCCCCGCACCTGGAAGGCCAGCGCGTCAGCCGGGTGATCGTGCGTGACCGGCGGCTGCGCTGGCCGATTCCCGAAGACCTCGATGTGCGCCTGTCCGGGCAGCGCATCGTGCTGGTCGAACGGCGCGCCAAGTACCTGCTGATCAACGCTGAGGTCGGCACGCTGATCAGCCACTTGGGCATGTCGGGCAATCTGCGCTTGGTTGAAGTCGGTCTGCCGGCCGCCAAGCATGAGCATGTCGACATCGAGCTGGAGTCCGGCCTGGCCCTGCGCTACACCGATCCGCGGCGCTTCGGCGCGATGCTCTGGAGCAACGATCCGCTCAATCACGAATTGCTGATTCGCCTGGGGCCGGAGCCGTTGACCGATCTGTTCGATGGCGAGCGGTTGTTTCAGCTGTCACGCGGACGGTCGATGGCGGTCAAGCCGTTCATCATGGACAACGCGGTGGTGGTGGGGGTCGGCAATATTTACGCGACCGAAGCGTTGTTCGCCGCCGGTATCGATCCGCGTCGCGAAGCCAAGGGCATTTCCCGGGCGCGTTACTTGAAGCTGGCGATCGAGATCAAACGCATCCTCGCCGCCGCCATCGAGCGAGGCGGCACCACGTTGCGCGATTTCATCGGCGGCGACGGGCAGCCGGGGTATTTCCAGCAGGAGTTGTTCGTTTACGGTCGCGGTGGCGAGCACTGCAAGGTCTGCGGTACCGGCCTGCGGGAAGTGAAACTGGGCCAGCGGGCCAGTGTCTTCTGTCCGCGCTGCCAGACCTGACGAAAAGCTGAAAAAGTCCTACGGTCTATAGTGAGTTGTCTCACTGTTCAGCCCGAAGGATCGTGCCATGAAATCCTCGCAAGCCCTGTTTCTCGCACTGCTGCTGTGTTCCGGCCTGACCGTTCATGCCACGGAGGGCGGCAGCGGTGACCCGCGATACGCCATCCAGAATCCACCGGCCTACGCCATGATCGGCGATCTGCTGATTGCTCGCCCCTTGCTGGTGGCGGCGACAGTGATCGGTGCGGGGGCGTTTGTGGTGTCGTTGCCGTTTACCGCGCTGGGTGGCGGTGTCGGCGATGCGGGGGAGGCGCTGGTGGTGGCGCCGGCGAAAGCGGCGTTCGTGCGCTGCCTGGGCTGTACCGGGGAAGGATTCGAGCAGCGTGAATGACGCGATCGCAGCCTGGCGCTGCGATCGGCGTCAGAGGCTCAAGCCTTGCCGGTAATCTTGCGGTACTTCTCCATCAACTGTTCTTCAGTCTCCGGATGGGCTTCGTCCAGTGGAATGCAATCCACCGGGCAGACCTGCTGGCACTGCGGCTCGTCGTAGTGGCCGACGCACTGGGTGCACAGGTTCGGGTCGATCACGTAGATCTCTTCGCCCTGGGAAATGGCGGCGTTCGGGCACTCAGGTTCGCAGACGTCGCAGTTGATGCAATCGTCGGTGATGATCAGGGACATGCTAACTCCAGCCGGGGCGGCAGGCCCGGGCGCTATAAATCAATGCGCGCAATTGTGCCGCATTGGCGCCCGCAGTGCACGCGGGCGCCGTTTGAACGGTCGTTACTTCTTGAAGCGCAGGGTCAGGGCGTCAGCCACCGCCGGGTGGACGAACTTGCTGATATCGCCGCCCAGGGCTGCAATTTCCCGCACCAGCGTCGAGGAAATGAACGAATAACGTTCGGACGGGGTGAGAAACAGGCTCTCCACATCCGGGGCCAACTGGCGGTTCATGTTGGCCAGCTGGAATTCGTATTCGAAGTCCGACACCGCGCGCAGACCACGCAGGAACACATTGGCGTTCTGCTCTTTGGCGAAATGCGCCAGCAGTGTCGAGAAGCCGACCACTTCCACGTTCGGCAGGTGTTTGGTGACCTCGCGGGCCAGCTCGACCCGTTGTTCCAGCGGGAACAGCGGATTCTTCTTGGGGCTGGCGGCGACGGCGATGATCACATGGTCGAACAGGCGCGAGGCGCGTTCGACCAGATCGCCATGGCCCTTGGTAATAGGGTCGAAGGTACCTGGGTACAACACTCGGTTCATCGCGTCGTCCTGGCGGGAATCCGTTGGGGAGTCGGATGGTATCGCAGCCGTCCCGGTCGGCCAAGTCGCCTTTTGGGTAAGAAAGCACTATAGACGGTACGAATCTTCGGCTTTTTCACGGGTTTCTCAACCGTTCGCCGAGGGATGTCGCCAGTTGCGCCGTCAGACCATACACCGACAACTGCGGGTTGGCGCCGATGCTGGTGGGGAACAGCGAGCCGTCGTGAATCGACAGATTACGCAGCTGATGATGCCGGCCCAGGCTGTCGGTGACCGCGGTCTTCGGGTCTTCGCCCATCGCACAACCGCCCATGACGTGGGCGCTGCCCAGGCGGGTGCGGTATAGCTCGAGGCTCAAACCGTCGATCATCGCGCGCGCCTCGGCCAGGCTGTTCACGTAGCGCGCATCCGCGTGCATCGGCATCACCGCTTTGGCGCCGCCGGCGAACTGGATTTCGGCCATGACGTGGAAGGCCCGGCGCAAACCGTCCCAGGCGTAGGACGACACCTGATAATCGAGTACTGGCGAGCCATCCCCGCGCAATTCGACGCTGCCGCCCTGGCTGTCCTGGTGAAACCCGTCACGCAGCAATGCGAGCATGGCGTGGGTGTGCGGGAGGTCGGCCATGTGCTGCGCGTTTTCCTGGCCAAAGCCGCCGAGCAGGGTGGCGGCCAGCGCCGGGTGCAGCGGTGGTACTTCGAGTTTGAAGGCCATCGGCCCGGTGGTGCCGTCCTTCCATTGGAAATGGTCGGAGTAGATCGACTGTGGCGCCCCGTAAAACGGGTTGATGACCTCGTCGAAGCGCCCGGCGGACATGTTCACCGGGTGCAGAAAGGTGCGTTTGCCGAGGCGCTGATGTGGGTCCGGCGCGTCCGAGCGCAGCAGCAGGGCGGGGCTGTTGATGCCGCCGCCGGCCAGCACGTAATGGCGAGCCTTGACCGTGATCTTGCGCCCGGTCGGTTCGACACAGCGTTCGTCCATCGCCACGCATTGCAGTCCGGTGACCCTGTCGCCGCTGATCAACAGTTTTTCGGCGCGAGCCAGATAGAGCAACTCACCGCCCTTTTCCAGAGTCGCCGGAATGGTCGTGACCATCATCGATTGCTTGGCGTTGGTCGGGCAGCCCATGCCGCAGTAGCCAAGGTTCCAGCAGCCACGCACATTGCGCGGGATCACGTGCCAGCTGTAGCCGAGTTTTTCGCAGCCTTTGCGGA
The DNA here is from genome assembly GCF_054071635.1 of Pseudomonas sp. SDO52101_S400. NCBI lineage: Bacteria > Pseudomonadati > Pseudomonadota > Gammaproteobacteria > Pseudomonadales > Pseudomonadaceae > Pseudomonas > Pseudomonas sp. SDO52101_S400. Next base: position 55,034 of record NZ_JBSVWF010000023.1, read on the forward strand.
TCACATCGTTGTTGGCGTTGGGTGGCACCATCCAGGGCGCGACGCCGAGGCGCTGCTCCATTTTTTCGAACCACGGCGCCATGTCGGCGGCGCTGTGGCCTTTGACGTTGTGTTCTTTGGCCCAGTGTTCAAGGGTCGGCTCGGGCGTGCGAAAGCTCGAGGTCCAGTTGATCAGGGTGGTGCCGCCGACCGCACGGCCCTGGAGGATGGTGATCGCGCCGTCCTTGCTCATGCGGCCGATGCCTTCCTGATAGAGGCTACTGTAGGCCTTGTCTTCCAGCATCTTGAAGTCGCTGCTGGTCTTGAGCGGGCCTTCTTCGATCAGCAGCACCTTGTAGCCGGCGGCGCTGAGGATTTCCGCCGTGGTGCCACCGCCGGCACCGCTGCCGATGATGGCCACGTCGGCTTCCAGGGTCAGGTCATCGGTCAGTTGTGCGCCGTTGTAGGTTTTCCAGCCACGGGCAAGGCCTTCGCGAAACGGGTCGGGTACGGGCATCAATCAGGCTCTCTTATTATTTTTCGGAGGAGGCGCGAGCTTCAAACCGTGGGCGGGCCGGGGTAACCGCAGTGCGCCCAGGATTCGGCGCGGGTGTACCAGGCCATCATCACCATTTGCTGCAGGGAGCTGTGGCCCATGCGCAGCAGGCTCAGCGAACTGTTTTCCCAGCGATCGAGGAAGTGCCGGATCGCCTCGGGGCTGGCGTTTTCCCAGCTGCCCCAGACTCCGGTGAGCGGCCCACGGGTCACGGCCATGCCCAGCACGTCGAACAGTTGCCGGGTCAGCTTGAGCATTTCCGGCGACAGGTGATCGAGGCTGTAGTCCAGTGACTTCAGGGTTCCGTCGACAGCGGCGGGCATCTTTTCCACCGCGACGGCGCCATCCAGCATCACCGGAATCAGCGCGCGCAGAAACAGCAGGTCACCGCTGCGCAACGTGGCGAATCCGTTGGCCGATACGCTCGATGAGCAGCCGCCGAGGCTGGCGCCAAGGCCGGCGGTGGCGAGGAAAGCTGTAGCGCCCAGGCTGAACTTCAGCAGGCCACGGCGTGAAAGTGCAGGTGTTTCGGTCAGGCTTGGGTGCATTGTTGTTATTACCCGGCGGTGACGTTAGCGAATGAACAGTTTCTGGATCAGTTTCTGAATGGATTTGCCGTACGGCGGATAAATCAGCTTCGCCGCGTTGAAGCGCTGTTTAACCAGCACGCCCTTGGCCTTGCTGAAGGTCAGAAAGCCTTCGTGCCCGTGGTAATGGCCCATCCCCGAAGGCCCGATACCGCCGAACGGCATGTCGTCCTGGGCCACATGCAGCAACGTATCGTTGAGGCAGACACCACCAGAATGGGTTTCGTGGAGCACGCGGTTCTGTTCGCGTTTGTCGTAGCCGAAGTAGTAAAGAGCCAGAGGACGTGGCCGCTGATTGATGTAAGCAAATGCCTGATCCAGATCCTGATACGGCACGATCGGTAGCAGCGGGCCGAAGATCTCGTCCTGCATTACTGTCATCTCGTCGCTGACATTCAGCAGCAGGCTGTGAGGCATGCGCCGGCCCTGGCCCTGGTCGAACAGCGGAATCAGCAGCGCGCCCTTGCTGGTAGCGTCGCTGAGGTAGCTGTTCAGTCGCGCCAGTTGGCGCTCGTTGATGATTGCGGTGTAGTCCGGGTTGTCGGCGAGTGTCGGATAAAACCCGCGCACGGCCTGGCGGTAGGCCTCGACGAAACCGCCAACCCGATCTTCCGGCACCAGTACATAGTCCGGGGCCACGCAGGTCTGGCCGGCGTTGAGGGTCTTGCCGAAGGCGATGCGTTCGGCGGCGTCCTTGAGCGGCACGTCGTGAGAGACAATGGCCGGCGACTTGCCGCCCAGCTCCAGGGTCACCGGCGTCAGGTTTTCCGCCGCCGCGCGCATCACATGCTTGCCGATGCTGGTGGCGCCGGTGAACAGCAGGTGATCGAAGCGCAGTTTCGAGAAAGCCACGCCGACATCGGCCTCGCCGAGCACCACGCAGACCAGGTCTTCGGGGAAGATCCGCGCCAGCAATTCCTTGAGCAGCAGGCCGGTGGCCGGGGTCGATTCGCTGAGCTTGAGCATCACCCGGTTGCCTGCCGCGAGTGCACCGGTCAGCGGACCCATGGCCAGGAACAGCGGGTAGTTCCACGGCACGATAACGCCCACTACGCCCAGCGGCTGATACAGGACTTTCGCCGATGCCGGCTGGAAGGCGACGCCGACCTTGCGCCGCGAAGGCTTCATCCACTGGCTGATATGCCGGCTGGCGTAATGAATGCCGTGCAAGCTCGGCATCAGCTCGGCGAGCAGGGTTTCATCGGCGCTGCGGTGGCTGAAATCGGAGCTGATTGCCTCGACCAAGGCCTGCCGTTCGCTGCTCAGCAGGTCGCGCAAGGCCTTGAGCCATTGCTGGCGCTGGGCGGCAGGCGGCATCGGGTTGGCGGCGTAGGCTGCGCGCTGCGCGTTGAACAACCGGTTGAGCTCTTCCAGCGGCTGTTGCAACGATTGCAGGTAGGCAATATCAGCGGTCATTGTCGGCTCCGGATTTGTTGTTGTGAGGAACTTTCTAGAGTCTATGCTCTAGAAAGTCAAATGACTTCCTTGTGCGTCATGGTTTTATCCAATTCCGGTTAGGTCGTAAGATGCCCCCCAACGCACTCTGAATTAAAGCTCAAGCCATGGCCCCACGGATCAAAACCAGCGAGCGCATCGTGCAGAACAGCCTCGAGCTGTTCAATCAGCAGGGCGAGCGCAGCATCAGCACCAATCACATCGCGGCCCACATGGAGATTTCTCCGGGCAACCTGTACTACCACTTCCCCAACAAGCAGGCGATCATCGCCGTGTTGTTCAGTGAGTACGAAAGCCTTGTGGACAGCTTTCTGCGCCCGCCTCAGGGACGTGCGGCGACAGTCGAAGACAAGCGTTTCTACCTCAAGGAATTGCTGTCGGCGATGTGGCGCTACCGCTTTCTGCATCGCGATCTGGAGCATCTGCTCGACAGCGATCCGGACCTGGCCGGACGTTACCGGCGCTTTTCCCAGCGCTGCGTGATTCAGGGCGCGGCGATCTATGAAGGCTTCGTTGCCGCCGGGATCCTGAAGATGGACCGGGTGCAGATCGAATCCCTGACCCTCAACGCGTGGATCATCCTTACCTCCTGGGTGCGCTTTCTGTGCACGACCCGGGAAAACTCCAATCACCTCAGCGAACAGGCCATTAAACGTGGCGTGTACCAGGTGCTGGTGCTGGAAGCGGGGTTTGTCACCGAGCAAGCCCGCGATGAGGTCAACGCACTGTTCGAAGAATTCTACGTACCGTTGGCCCAGGCCCTCGAAGAAAGGTCCTGATCCATCCGCTCACAGGAGTCGTTCGCTATGCCGATTGCGCAACTGATCAGCCCGACAACGCTGGATGCCCGCAAGGAGCAACCGGGGCTGGTGATTCTCGATTGCCGTTTTGCCCTCGAAGACCCGGACTACGGTCAGCGCAGCTATGCCGAGGGGCACATTGCCGGGGCAAGCTTCGCCGATCTTGAGCGGGACCTCAGCGGCCCGGTGACCAAGGGCGTGACCGGGCGCCATCCGTTGCCGGAGCCGGCAGCGTTGATCGAACGCCTGCAAGCCTTCGGTATCAACAACGACAGCGAAGTGGTTCTGTATGACGACGGCCCGGGTGCCTATGCAGCTCGGGCCTGGTGGTTGCTGGCGTGGCTGGGCAAGCGCGACGGCGTGTTCATTCTCGATGGCGGGCTCAAGGCCTGGCACGCGGCCGGTCTGCCGCTGAGCCTGGATGCGCCTTCGGTGACGCGCGGGACGTTCAGCGGGCATCCGGACAAAAAACTGCTGCTCAGCGCCGAGCAATTGCAGCAGCGCCTTGGCCAGCCGGCCCTGACTCTGCTCGATGCCCGCGCACTGCCGCGTTTCAAGGGTGAAGTGGAGCCGATCGACCCGATCGCCGGGCACATCCCCGGCGCGCAATGTGCGGCGTTTACCGAAAACCTGGGTAGCGACGGACGCTTCCTGCCGGCCGATCAGCTCAAGCAGCGCTTTGCCGCGAAACTCGGCGCACGTTCGCCGGCGGATCTGGTGGCGTATTGCGGCTCCGGGGTGACGGCGTGTCACAACCTGTTTGCACTGTGCCTGGCGGGTTATCCGTTGGGTTCGTTGTATGCCGGATCGTGGAGCGAGTGGATCAACGAGCCTACGCGCGGTATTGCTACGGGCGAGTAAACGCGCTCAGCTCTCCAGCCGCGCACTGCGATAGGCCGCCGGGCCCACGCCATAAACCTGTTTGAACTGCCGGCTAAGATGGCTCTGGTCGGCAAAGCCCAGTTGCGTGGCGACTTCCACCGGCAGGCAGCCGCTCTGCAACAAGCCCCGTGCACGGGCGATCCGCTGTTGCATCAGCCAGGTGTGCGGTGGCATGCCGGTGGCGCGGCGGAACACCCGGGCGAAGTGGAAGGGCGACAGGTTCACCGCTGCCGCCAGTTCTTCCAGCGAGGGTGGCGCTGCCAGTTGCGCGTGCAGCAATTCCTTGGCCATTGCCACCGCTCGATGTTCCTTGCCGGGTTTGCCGTTGATCTGCACCGCCGCGTGACGTTGCAGCAGCAACATCATCATTTCACGCCACACTGTTTGCTGTTGCAGCGCGGTGGCGGGGCTTTCCAGCAAGCGGTGCAACTGGCTGAAGCCGTTGACCAGATCCGGATCCCGATACAGCGTTGCGCCAAAAGCCGGCATTGGTGCGGTCGGCAGCTCCAGTTCTTCGAGCAGCGAGACAATCTTGCCGGTATCCGGATAGAACGCCCGGTACAGCCAGCCGTCTTCAGTGCCTTTGTGGCCGGTGTGCAATTCGTCCGGGTTGATCAGCACCAGTGTGCCACTGCCCGCCAGGTGTTCGGCGCCGCGATAACGATAGCGCTGGGCGCCGGCCATGATCATGCCGATCACGTAGCCGTCGTGGACGTGTGGGGCGAAGCGATGCTCGATGTAGCGTGCCGACAACAGTTCGACGCCGGCCAGCGGCGCGGTTTGCCAGAAACGGATCGACTCGCCCTGTTCGCTCATGACGTCACTCGCGCCCCGTCTCGGCGAGCCATTGGGGAATGCGCCGTTCCAGGTAATAACCCGGTTGGCGGAACGAACCGTCGACGAAACCGACATGTCCGCCCTTGTTCTGCAATTCGAACGAGGTCGAGCTCGACAGCTCACTGACTGAAGGCAGGCTGTGGGGAAACACGAAAGGATCGTCCGCTGCCTGAATGATCAGGGTCGGTGTACGGATTTCCCCAAGAAAGTAGCGGCTCGAGGCTCGGCGATAGTAATCCTCGGCATCGGCGAAGCCGTGCAGCGGTGCGGTCACACGGCCATCGAAGTCCCAGAAGGTGCGCATGTTCTCCAGCGAGCCGAGGGCAGCCAGTGCGGCAAGACCATCCTCGCGGCCGTCGTGCTGGAACTGGCGCTGCTTGTTCTTGATGTAGGCCACCATCTCGCGCATGAAGTGCGCCTGATAGACCTTCGAAAAACCCTGGCCGATACGATCGGCGCATTGATCGAGGCGAAACGGTACCGAAACCGCCACTGCGCCGAGCACGCCGCTGGCACTGCCGGTTTCCCCCAGGTGCTTGAGCAGTACATTGCCGCCGAGGGAATAACCAACCGCATACAGCGGCGCCAATGGCCGCTTGGCTTTCAGATGGCGGATGGTTTCGGCGAGGTCTTCGCTGGCGCCGGAATGGTAACTGCGCGGCAACAGGTTCGGTTCGCCCGAGCAGCCGCGCCAGTTCAGCGCAACACTGGCCCAGCCTTGAGCGGCGAGCGCTGCCTGGATCCCGGCGACGTAAGGCGAGTTGGAAGAGCCGGTCAGCCCATGCAGCACCAGCACCAGTGGCGCTTCGGCACTGTGCGGGCCGTGCCAGTCAAGGTCGAGGAAATCGCCGTCGTCGAGCCACAGCCGCTCGCGCTGGCGATCAAGGTGTACGGTTTTGCGCCACAACGGGCCCCACAAGGTTTGCAGGTGCGGATTGCCGAGGCCGAAGGCGGGGATGAACGGTTTTGACGAAGCGGACACGATTGCTCTCGATGCAGCGCAGCGAGCCTCGGCTGAGACTCGCCGCTTTTTCAGGCCGGTCGGTTAACCGGCGATCACTGCCATACGTTGCCACAACGCGTAGTACACCCGCCCGGATTTCTGCTCGCGGTGCAGGCGCCAGTTGCCTGGCAGGCCGAGGGTCGATGGCGCGGTTTCGCTTTCAGTGTAGATCCACGAATCATCGGCCAGCCATTGGCGCTCTTCCAGCAGCGTGCAGACGGAAGGCAGCAGATTCTGGTTGAACGGCGGGTCGAGGAACACCAGATCGAACGCGGTCGCCGTCTGGGTTTCCAGGTAGCGCAAGGCATCGGCGGTCTGCACGTGGCCGTTGGTGCAGCGCAGCGTTCCGAGGTGTTCTTTCAGGCTGGAGACTGCGACATGGCTGGCATCCAGCGCCTGCCCCATGGACGCACCACGGGACAGCGCTTCCAGAAACAGCGCGCCGCTGCCGGCGAACGGATCGAGCACCTTGGCCCCGGCAACATACGGCGCGAGCCAGTTGAACAGGGTTTCGCGCACACGGTCCGGCGTCGGGCGCAGGCCCGGCGCATCAGGGAAGCTCAGTTTGCGGCTGCGCCATTCGCCGCCGATGATGCGCAACTGGTTCACACCGTTGTGCAGTTTTTGTACAGGTTTCTTTGGACTGGCCATTAATGCTCCGGAACCCCGAGCGGCTGCTCGGCAGGTTTATCAGATGGGGCCGGTAACGGCTTTTGCGGCACGGTCGGGCCAGCGCTGACGATGACCATTTTGTCCGTGCTCAGGTGTTTGTTCAGGGCGTCGCGGACTTGCTCGACGGTCAGGCTCTGGGACTGACGCATGAAGTCGTCCAGATAACTCAACGGCAGATTGTAAAAGCCCATGGCACCGAGCTGGCCGACGATATCGGCGTTGCTCGCGGTGGACAGCGGGAAGCTGCCGGCCAGTTCGCGTTTGGCGTCGTCGAGCTCTTTCTGGGTTGGGCCTGTCTTCAGGTAGTCGGCGAGCACGTCCTGCACCAGTTTCAGGGTGCCTTCGCTCATTTCCGCGCGGGTCTGCAGATTGATCATGAACGGGCCGCGCGCCTGCATCGGGCTGAACGCCGAATACACGCCGTAGGCCAGGCCGCGCTTCTCGCGGACTTCGCTCATCAAACGGGTGCCGAAACCACCGCCGCCGAGGATCTGGTTGCCCATCGACAGTGCGGCGTAGTCCGGGTCGTCACGGTCGATGCCCAATTGTGCGAGCATCAAGTTGGTCTGCTTGGACGGGAACTCGATGTGGCCGACGCTGGCCTTCGGTTCCTGCGGCTGGGCGATCTTCGCCAGCGCCGGGCCTTTCGGCAGGGCAGCGGACACCTGATTGGCAATCGCCTCGGCCTCGGCACGGGACAAGTCGCCGACCAGCGCAATCACCACGTTGCCGGCGGCATACGCCTTGGCGTGGAACTCACGCAGTTGCGCCAATGTGATTTTCGGCACGCTTTGCGCGCTGCCATCGCTGGAGTGCGCGTACGGGTGATCGCCATACAGACGCTTCATCAATTCCAGGCTGGCGAGCTTGCCGGGGTTCTGTTTCTGGTACTCGAAACCGGCGAGCATCTGGTTCTTGATGCGTGCGAAGGAATCGGCCGGGAAGGTCGGTTTGCCGATGACTTCCGAGAACAGCTTCAGTGCCGGCTCGCGCTTGTCGGCGGCACTCAGACTGCGCAGAGAGGCGATGGCCATGTCCTTGTAGGCGCCGTTGCCGAAATCCGCACCGAGGCCTTCAAAGCCCTGGGCGATGGCACCGACATCCTTGCCCGCCACGCCTTCGTTGAGCATTGCGTTGGTCAGCAGGGCCAGGCCCGGCGCGTTGCCGTCCTGGCTGCTGCCGGCGGAAAAGATCAGGCGCATGTCGAACATCGGCAGTTCGCGAGCCTCGACGAACAGCACCTTGGCGCCTTCGGCGGTGTTCCAGGTCTGCACGTCGAGCTTGCGGCTGGCCGGAGCCTTGCCGTCGAGTTCGGCCAGCGATTGCAGTTTCTGACTGGACTTGGCGTTATCCAGCGCTTCGCTGGCCTTGCTGTTGTCGCTCGGCGCCAGATACAGCGCGGCGGAGCCAATGACTGCCACAGCGATCAGGCCGAGCAGCAGGCGTGGGGTTTTGCGCTCACTCATGAGTCGTCTCCAGTGGCAGGACGTGGGCGACGCTGAGACGTTCGCGGGTGAAATACAGCTTGGCGGCGTTCTGGATGTCTTGCGGGGTGACGCTTTCCAGATCGGCCAGTTCGGTGTCCATCAGCTTCCACGACAGACCGACGGTCTCCAGTTGGCCGATGGCGGTGGCCTGGCTGGTGATCGAGTCGCGCTCGAAAACCAGACCGGCGATGACTTGCGCTCGTACGCGCTCCAGCTCTTCAGCGGACGGCGCGGTGGTTTTCAGTTGTTCCAGCAGTTTCCACAGGCCGGCTTCAGCCTGGGCCATGGTCTTTTTCTTCTGGGTGTTCGGCGTGGCGGACAGGGTGAACAGGCTGTCACCGCGGGTATAAGCGTCGTAGCTCGACGAGCCTCCGGACACCAATTCTTCGCCGCGCTCCAGTTGGGTCGGGATGCGACCGCTGTAGCCGCCGTCCAGAAGGGCCGAGATCAGGCGCAAGGCGTTGATCGAGCGCTTGTCTTCGGCGGTGGCCAGGCTCGGCACGTTAAAACCGAGCATCAGGCTGGGCAGTTGGGTCTGTACGTGCAGGGTGAGCTGGCGCTCGCCGGGTTCGGCCAGTTCCAGCGGTTTTTTCGCCGGTGGCACGTCGCGTTTCGGAATCGGGCCGAAATAGCGCTGGGCGAGGGTTTTCACTTCGTCCGGGGTCACGTCACCGACCACCACCAGCGTGGCGTTGTTCGGCACATACCAGGACTGATACCAGTGGCGCAGCTCTTCGACCTTCATCCGCTCAAGGTCAGCCATCCAGCCGATGGTCGGCGTGTGATAGCCGCTGGCCGGGTAGGCCATGGCCTTGTAGCGCTCATAGGCCTTGGACATCGGCTTGTCGTCGGTGCGCAGGCGGCGCTCTTCCTTGATGACTTCGATTTCCTTGGCGAACTCGTCGGCCGGCAGGCGCAGATTGGCCATGCGGTCGGCTTCCAGTTCGAAGGCCACACCCAGACGATCGCGTGCCAGTACCTGGTAATAAGCGGTGAAGTCATCGCTGGTGAAGGCGTTCTCTTCGGCACCGAGGTCGCGCAGGATCAGCGAGGCCTCACCAGGGCCGACTTTCTCGCTGCCCTTGAACATCATGTGCTCGAGGGCGTGTGACAGACCGGTCTGGCCCGGGGTTTCGTAGCTGGAACCGACCTTGTACCAGACCTGCGACACCACTACCGGTGCGCGATGGTCCTCGCGCACGACGACCTTCAAGCCGTTGTCGAGGGTGAATTCGTGGGTCGGTTGCGGGTCGGCCGCCAGGGCCGAAAGGGGCAGGCAGACTGTGCTGAGCAGCAGGCCTGCGGCGCGGCGGGCTAGAGCATTCATTCGTTTTTAAACCTGTTGGGCTGCCCGCTTGGTCTTAGCCTAGGCGGGCGAGGAGGTGCTAGGATACTGATCCGTTTTACCGGCGACCACGCCTATCCGGTTTTGAAACTTGATCAGGTTGTATTGGTTTACGGCAGAAGGCCTTGGTTTATCAGCTAAACTTCGCTTTTTCGCCGATTTTGCCGGCTAGTCCTTCATTAAAACGATTCCTTTGAGGTGCCGTTGGCGCTTCGACAAAATGTTGCGCGTGAACAAGCTGGGTGAAACACAGTCTGTTCTGCATCGAATATTTATTTGCCGGGGCGCCCCTGTGGCGCGTCGCTACCGTGAGATAGCCGTCCTCCATGTTTGGTTCCAACGACGACAAGAAGACCCCAGCTGCGGCTGGCGAGAAGAAAAGCCTGTTCGGATGGCTGCGTAAGAAACCGCAGGAACCCGTCGTCGAACAGCCGACTGCCATTCCTGAGCCGGCCTCCGCGCCAGCACCCGTTATAGAAGAAGCACCGGCTCCGGTTGTGCTGCCGATTGCCGAGCCGGTGTTGCAACCGGTGGCCGAAGTCGAGCTTGAAGCGCCGGCTGCCGCCGAACTGCCGCTGACCCCGGCTGCCCAGCCGTGGCTGACCTTGCCGGTGGCAGAAGAGCCTGTGGCGCTGGTCGAAGAGGCTGCGCCGCACATCACGCCACCGATTCCGGCACCGGTTGCATTCACTCCCGAGCCTGCTCAAGCGCCGGTGGTCGAACCTGCTCCTGTCATTCCCGAGCCTGTGGTCGCTGCGCCGGTTGCACCGATTGTCGCTGCTCCCGAGCCTGCACCTGCACCTGCACCTGCACCTGCACCTGCACCGGTCGTCCCTGCGCCCGCCGCTGTCGTCGAAACTCCGGTGGAGGCCCCGCGCACCGAAGAAACCAAGGCCGGCTTCTTCGCCCGTCTCAAGCAAGGCCTGTCCAAGACCAGTGCCAGCATCGGCGAGGGTATGGCCAGCCTGTTTCTCGGCAAGAAAGCCATCGATGACGATCTGCTCGACGACCTCGAAACTCGTCTGTTGACCGCCGACGTTGGCGTCGAAGCAACTTCGGTGATCATCCAGCGCCTGACCCAGAAGGTCGCGCGTAAAGAGCTGGCCGATTCCGACGCACTGTACAAATCCCTGCAGGCCGAGTTGGCTGCGATGCTCAAACCGGTCGAGCAGCCGCTGAAAATCGTTTCGCAGAACAAGCCGTTCGTGATCCTGGTGGTTGGCGTCAACGGCGCCGGCAAGACCACCACCATCGGCAAGCTGGCGAAGAAGCTGCAACTGGAAGGCAAGAAAGTCATGCTGGCCGCCGGTGATACCTTCCGCGCCGCCGCTGTCGAGCAGTTGCAGGTCTGGGGTGAGCGCAACAAGATTCCGGTGATCGCCCAGCACACCGGCGCGGACTCGGCCTCGGTGATCTTCGACGCTGTGCAGGCCGCCAAGGCCCGTGGCATTGACGTGCTGATTGCCGACACCGCCGGTCGTCTGCACACCAAAGACAACCTGATGGAAGAGCTGAAGAAGGTTCGCCGGGTCATCGGCAAGCTCGACGCCGATGCGCCGCACGAAGTGCTGCTGGTACTCGACGCCGGCACCGGTCAGAACGCCATCAACCAGGCCAAGCAATTCAACCAGACCGTCGAACTGACCGGCCTGGCGCTGACCAAGCTCGACGGCACCGCCAAGGGCGGGGTGATTTTCGCCCTGGCCAAGCAATTCGGCCTGCCGATCCGCTACATCGGCGTCGGTGAAGGCATCGACGATCTGCGTACCTTTGAAGCCGAACCCTTTGTCCAGGCACTGTTTGCCGAGCGGGAGCGTTCATGATTCGTTTCGAACAGGTCGGTAAACGCTACCCGAACGGTCACGTCGGCTTGCATGAGCTGAGCTTTCGAGTCCGTCGCGGCGAGTTCCTGTTTGTCACCGGCCATTCCGGTGCCGGTAAATCCACATTGTTGCGCCTGCTGCTGGCGATGGAGCGTCCGACCAGCGGCAAACTGCTGCTGGCCGGGCAAGACCTGAGCACCATCAGCAATGCGCAGATTCCGTTCCTGCGCCGGCAGATCGGCGTGGTGTTCCAGAATCACCAACTGTTGTTCGATCGCACGGTGTTCAACAACGTCGCGCTGCCATTGCAGATCCTCGGGCTGTCCAAGGCGGAAATCGCCAAGCGCGTCGATTCGGCGCTGGAGCGTGTGGCGCTGTCGGACAAGACCGATCTGTACCCCGGCGACCTGTCCACCGGTCAGCAACAGCGCGTCGGGATTGCCCGCGCCATTGTTCACCGTCCGGCTCTGCTGCTGGCGGACGAACCGACCGGTAACCTCGACCCGCGTCTGGCGGCCGAGATCATGGGAGTGTTCGAAGATATCAACCGTCTGGGCACCAGCGTGCTGATCGCCAGTCACGACCTGGCCCTGATTGCGCGTATGCGCCATCGCATGCTGACCCTGCAACGCGGCCGATTGATCGGTGACGGGGAGGCTGGCGAATGAGTGCGACACGCAGTCCGAAGGTTTCCGAGCGCGTGGCCCCGAAAGCCGCCGATCCGCAGCCGCCGAAGAAGAAAAAGCATGACGATGACGATGGCCCGGATTTCGCCACGTTGTTCCGTGCCTGGGTCGAAAGCCATCGTGCCAGCCTGCTCGACAGCCTGCGCCGCCTCGGCAAGCAGCCGATCGGCAGCTTCTTCACCTGCATGGTGATGGCGGTCGCACTGAGTCTGCCGATGGGGCTGTCGCTGTTGCTGAATAACGTCGAGCGTCTGGGCGGTTCGTGGCAGCGTGCGGCGCAGATCTCGCTGTACCTGGAGCTCGACGCCAGCCCGGCTCAGGGCGAGAAGCTGCGGGATCAGATCAAAGGCATGCCCGGTGTAGCTGATGCTGAATATGTCGGCCGCGACCAGGCACTGGAAGAGTTCCAGCAGCAGTCCGGACTGGGCGAAGCCCTGCGCGAGCTGCCGGAAAACCCGTTGCCGGGTGTGGTGCTGGTCACGCCGAACGAGGTCGACAAGTCGACATTGGAAGCATTAAGACAAAAACTTTCCGAGTTGCCCAAGGTACAACAGGCGCAACTTGATCTAGTCTGGGTCGAGCGTCTGGCCGCCATCCTCAAGCTCGGTGACCGGTTTGTCTTCGGTCTGACGGTGCTGCTGGTTTCTGCATTACTTTTGGTGATAGGCAATACCATTCGTCTTCATATCGAAAACCGCCGCACCGAGATAGAAGTGATTAAACTCGTCGGCGGCACCGACAGCTATGTACGTCGTCCCTTCCTTTATATGGGCGCGTTGTATGGTTTCGGTGCGGGGCTGTTGTCCTGGGGTGTGCTGGCGTTCGGCCTGAACTGGCTGAACGATGCGGTGGTTGGACTGGCCGGCTTGTACGGCAGTGATTTCGCACTGGCCGGAGTGCCAGTTGCCGACGGTCTGTCGCTCTTGCTTGGCGCGGTGCTGTTGGGTTATATCGGTGCATGGATTGCAGTCGCACGTCATCTCAGGGAGCTGGCGCCGAAGTAGAATCTTTTTTTGCGCGTGATTGACCTTGCGGTTTTTTAGGGAACTTGTACCTGAGTTCCCGGTCAATTTTTCGCAGTGCCGAAAGGCGCGAGTATGTAAGTCGGAGGTTTTTTCGTATGACCAATTCTTTGCAACCTGCGTATGCATTGGTTCCGGGCGCAAACCTGGAAGCCTATGTACACACCGTCAACAGCATTCCATTGCTGACGCCGGAGCAGGAGCGTGAACTGGCCGAGAGTCTCTACTATGAGCAGGATTTGGGGGCGGCTCGGCAGATGGTGCTCGCCCACCTGCGATTTGTCGTACACATTGCCCGTAGCTATTCCGGCTATGGCCTGGCTCAGGCTGACCTGATCCAGGAAGGCAACGTCGGCCTGATGAAGGCCGTGAAGCGTTTCAACCCGGAAATGGGCGTGCGTCTGGTGTCCTTCGCGGTGCACTGGATCAAGGCCGAGATTCACGAGTTCATCCTGCGTAACTGGCGGATCGTGAAAGTCGCGACCACCAAGGCCCAGCGCAAGCTGTTCTTCAACCTGCGCAGTCAGAAGAAACGTCTGGCCTGGCTGAACAACGAGGAAGTCCACCGTGTGGCGGAAAGCCTCGGCGTCGAGCCGCGTGAAGTGCGTGAGATGGAAAGTCGCCTGACCGGTCATGACATGGCCTTCGACCCGGCTGCCGAAGCCGACGACGACAGTGCTTTCCAGTCGCCGGCCAACTACCTGGAAGACCACCGGTACGACCCGGCGCGTCAACTGGAAGATGCCGACTGGAGCGACAACTCCAATCACAACCTGCACGAAGCGCTGGAAGTACTGGACGAACGCAGCCGTGACATCCTCTACCAGCGCTGGCTGGCAGAAGAGAAAGCCACGCTGCACGACCTGGCGCAGAAGTACAACGTGTCGGCCGAGCGGATCCGTCAGCTCGAGAAGAGTGCGATGAACAAGCTCAAGTTGTCGATTGCCGCGTAACCGGTAGTCCGGCAATAAAAAACGCCCCGATCAGTGATGATCGGGGCGTTTTTGTTTGCGCTTCAGAAAGTCATTGGGCCCAGGGTGCCCGCCGCGAATCATTGAGTGTCAGCAAATAGCTGTCGCCACCCAGCTGGCTCATTTGCTGGCGAATCCACCCCGCCCGGCGTGAAACATAGGATGTCGGGTGGCTGGCGCTCCAGACCCGGGGATTAGGCAATACGGCTGCCAGATAGCTCGCCTGTTGTCGGGATAATGACTTGGCGCCTACGCCAAAGTGGTGCCTTGCCGCTGCTTCGGCACCAAACACGCCGTCATCCCACTCGACGCTGTTCAGGTACACCTCAAGAATCCGCTGCTTGGGCCAGAACACTTCGATCAATGCGGTAAACCACGCTTCCAGGCCCTTGCGCAGATAGCTGCGGCCCGACCACAAAAACAGGTTCTTCGACACTTGCTGGCTCAAGGTGCTGGCGCCGCGGATCGAGCCGCCGAGTTCGTTGTGAGCCAGTGCGGCCTTGATTGCACTCAGGTCAAAACCCCAGTGCTCCGGGAATTTCTGGTCTTCGCCGGCAATCACCGCGACCTTCAGGTCATCGGAGATCTCGTCCCACGGCTTCCAGGTTCGCTGCAGATCGATCGGCTCGCCGTCGACCCAGGATTCGATCTTGCGCTCGACCATCAGCGCCGTGCCCGGTGGCGGCACGAAGCGAAACACCAACACCAGCAATACGCTGCCGCCCGCGAACCAGAGCAGGGCCTTCGTGAAACGACGGAGAAATAAACGCAGCATAGAGATGGCTTGGCCGAACCGGTTGAGCGGGCCATTATACAGACCCTGCCGATCGAGTCTGACTGGAGTTATACATGCTGCGTAGCTTTCTGATGCTGGCTGCCTTCTTTGGTTTCACCGGTGTCGGCCTCGGCGCATTCGCCGCCCATGGCCTGAAAAACCGCCTGACCCCTGAGTATCTCGCGATCTTCCACACCGGCGTCACCTATCAACTGGTGCATGCGCTGGCGCTGTTCGGCGTTGCGCTGCTGGCCACGCAGCTTCAGGGGCGTCTGGTGGCCTGGGCCGGCATCTCGTTCAGCGTCGGTATCCTGCTGTTCTCCGGCAGCCTGTACCTGCTGACAACCGTCGGCATCGGCAAGCTCGGCATCATCACTCCGTTCGGCGGCCTGGCGTTCCTGATTGGCTGGCTGTGCCTCGGGCTTGCCGCCTGGCGCCTGCAGCCAACCGCTTGACGCTTGGTGCTGACCTTTAGGTCATGATCGGGCTAGAATGCCACCCCCTAAAAATGATGGCGGCGTTGCGCATGCGCATTCAGTTGAACGGTGAATCCTTTGAACTGCCCGACGGTGAAACCGTTGCGGCCCTGCTGACCCGTCTGGACCTGACCGGACGCCGCGTCGCGGTCGAGCTCAATCTGGATATCGTCCCGCGCAGCCAGCATGCCGACACCACGCTCAATGACGGCGACAACGTCGAAGTCGTGCACGCCATCGGCGGCGGCTAGTTGTCTGGCCTGCATGGGCCGAGAATTCTGCAAGACCCTCACCCCAACAGAGGATTTCCCATGAGCATCGTTCGTAGCGACAAGCCTTTCGTTCTGGCCGGTCGTACTTACCAGTCGCGTTTGCTGGTCGGTACCGGCAAGTACCGTGACATGGAAGAAACCCGTCTGGCCATCGAAGCCTCGGGTGCCGAGATTGTCACCTTCGCCGTGCGCCGCACCAACCTGGGCCAGATCGAAGGCGAGCCGAACCTGCTTGAAGTGCTGTCGCCGGATCGTTACACCTTCCTGCCGAACACCGCTGGCTGCTACGACGCTGTCGAGGCTGTGCGCACCTGCCGCCTGGCCCGTGAGCTGCTCGATGGCCACAACTTGGTGAAGCTGGAAGTGCTGGCCGACCAGAAAACCCTGTTCCCCAACGTGATCGAAACCCTCAAGGCCGCCGAAGTGCTGGTCAAGGAAGGCTTCGACGTGATGGTCTACACCAGCGACGACCCGATCATCGCCCGACAACTGGCGGAAATCGGCTGCATCGCAGTGATGCCGCTGGCCGGTCTGATCGGTTCGGGCCTGGGGATCTGCAACCCGTACAACCTGCAGATCATCCTTGAAGAAGCCAAGATTCCGGTGCTGGTGGATGCCGGTGTCGGTACCGCTTCCGACGCCACCATCTCCATGGAACTGGGCTGTGACGCCGTGCTGATGAACTCGGCCATCGCCCACGCCCAGCAGCCGATCATGATGGCTGAAGCCATGAAACACGCGATCGTCGCGGGCCGCCTGGCCTACCTCGCCGGCCGCATGCCGAAAAAACTCTATGCCAGCGCCTCTTCGCCGCTGGATGGTCTGATCAAGTAAGAGCTATTGATGACTGAATCGAACGACACGCCAATCCAGACGGAAGAAGGCGACGAGCGCCAACACCGCCGCATCAAGAGTTTCGTGATGCGCGCCGGGCGCATGACCGAAGGCCAGCAACGCGGCCTGGATCAGGGCGCGCCAAAGTTCGTCCTGCCGCTGGCCGACGCGCCTGTGGATTACGACCAGGTGTTCGGCCGTTCCGCGCCGCGTTCGCTGGAGATCGGTTTCGGCATGGGCCACTCGCTGCTGGAAATGGCAGCCGCTGCGCCGGAACAGGATTTCATCGGTGTCGAGGTCCACCGTCCGGGTGTCGGCGCGCTGCTCAACGGCGTGCTGACTCAGGGCCTGACCAACCTGCGGGTCTACGATTGCGACGCGATCGAAGTACTCAATCGCTGCATCGCCGACAACAGCCTCGATCGCCTGATGCTGTTCTTCCCGGATCCGTGGCACAAAAGCCGTCACCACAAGCGCCGTATCGTTCAGGCGTCCTTCGCTGAACTGGTGCGCAGCAAGCTGAAGGTTGGCGGCATTCTGCACATGGCCACCGACTGGGAACCGTACGCCGAATACATGCTGGAAGTGATGAACGTCGCTCCGGGTTATCGCAACCTGGCCGAAGACGGCAAATGCGTGCCACGCCCGGCCGAGCGCCCGATCACCAAGTTCGAACGCCGCGGCGAACGTCTTGGGCATGGCGTGTGGGATCTGAAGTTCGAAAAGCTCGCTTAAGCCTTATGCAATAAAACTGTGGGAGCCATTGGCTCCCACAGTTGTTTTAGCAGTACTCGGTCATTGCATCGTAGAAAGGAATTCCGCCGGAACCCGCTCAGTCAGCCAGACACCATTGTCGGCCTGATAGAACTTGAAACCCTGTTCCTGCATCTGTCGCGCGGCGACCTGCAGAATCACGACCGTTCCATAACGTTGCCCAACTGCCGAAGCGGTGGCGGTTTCCTGGGACAGATGCACGTGATGGCGTGATCCCGGGATCAATCCCTGCTCGTTGATCGAGTCCATGAAGCGCGTCGCCGTACCGTGATAGAGCGTTTCCGGAGGCTGTTTTTCTTCGAACTGCAACTCCACGCTTTTCGTCGAGTGTCCCTGAACCGCACGAATCGACTGACCGTCGGCGGAGATCGAAAAGCGCTTCTTGTCACTGCTGGCCACGACGTTTTCGATCAGCGTGCGATCCAGCGTTCTGCCGTCGCGCGCTGCGCCACCGATCAAGGCGTCGATGTCTGCCCAGCCTTCAGAGTCCAGCGTCAGACCAATCGCCTGTGGCTCATGGCGCAGCACGAAGCTGAGAAATTTGCTTGTTTCGTCCAGCAGTTTCTTGTTCATGAACTTCCCTGTCAGTTTTCAATGCGCGGTCAGCGGCGGTCGGCAACTACGCCGATCAAAACGAGCACCACCAACAACACCGGCGCCAGGCTGTAGTTGTTGAACTGGCTCAGCCCCTTCACCACCCAAGGCGTGGCATAGATCAGCGCCGCGCCGCTGCCGATCAGGCACAGCAGGGCCATCAGCGGGACGCGCAGGGCGCCGGCGATGCTGCCGAGACGTTGGTCGACCCAGGCCTTGAAGTCGGCGCCGAACAGCACCAGCAGACAGCCCACCAGTGCCAGGGCGATTTCCGAAAGGTTGCTGCGACTCCAGCGGGATACGGTGGCGAGCAGGTCGAGAATCAAATCCATGCGGTTTCCCCGGGAGCTAATCAGCTCAGAAATTTCTGCAGCAAGTCATTGAGAAAGAGTTGTCCGCGTTCGGTGGCCGCCAGACGTGACGGTTCGACCTGCAACAGACCGCTTTGTTCGGCATCGCGGCGGTGTTCGTCGAGGCTCTCCAGCGGCAGGCCAGTACGCTCGGGATACAGGCGCGATTCGACGCCGGCGGTGAGGCGCAGGGCGTTCATCAGGAACTCGAACGGCATCTCGTCGTTGGTCAGGGCTTTCTCGCCGGCCTGGAAGCTTTTTGCCGGGTTGAGGTAGTCCTTCGGCAAGCGCGTCTTCCAGGTCCGCACGATGCGCCCGTCCGGGTGACTGAGCTTGCCGTGGGCGCCGGCACCGATGCCGATGAAATCGCCGAAACTCCAGTAATTGAGGTTATGCCGCGCCGGGCGACCCGGTTGGGCATAGGCGGAGACTTCGTATTGCGCGTAACCGTGTTCGGCCAGCAGCGCCTGTCCGGCCTCTTGAATGTCCCACAGCGTGTCGTCTTCCGGCAGCACCGGCGGCTGGTTCCAGAACACGGTGTTTGGCTCCAGCGTCAGCTGATACCAGGAAATATGCGTAGGCTTCAGTTCGATCGCCTGGCGCAGATCACTCAGGGCATCGTCCAGCGACTGGTCCGGTAATCCGTGCATCAGGTCGAGGTTGAAGTTATCGAACCCGGCCTGGCGCGCCATGCCGGCGGCGCGGATAGCTTCGTCGCCGTTGTGGATGCGGCCGAGGGCCTTGAGCTTTTCCTGCTGGAAGCTCTGGATGCCGATCGACAGGCGATTGATCCCCAGTTTGCGATAGGCGACGAACTTCTCTTGCTCGAAAGTCCCAGGGTTGGCTTCCAAAGTGATTTCGATGTCATCGGCAAACGGAATGCGTTGTTTCACACCTTCCAGCAAGCGGCCGAGGGCTTCGGCACTGAACAGGCTCGGTGTGCCGCCGCCAAAGAAGATCGAACTCAACTCACGGCCGTACACCGCGTGCAGATCCAGATCGAGGTCGGCCAGCATTGCGTCGACGTATTCCTGCTCCGGCAGCACCGGGCTGGCGGTGTGGGAGTTGAAGTCGCAATACGGACATTTGCGCACACACCACGGGATGTGGATGTACAGCGCCAGGGGCGGCAGCGTCGGCAACGGCGCCCGAGGCGAGGAGGCGGCGCCACCGACGATCAGTGGCGACGCAGAAGAATCACGGGTCATTTCAAGCCCAGGCGCAGGCGCAGCAGATCCATTGCACGGGCGCGGTGGCTGATCTGGTTCTTGTCGCTCGGGCTCAGCTCGGCGCTGGACACGTTACGCTCCGGGACCCAGAACAACGGGTCGTAGCCGAAACCGTGCTCGCCACTGGCGGCGGTCAGGATGCGCCCGTGCCAGAGGCCTTCGCACAGGATCGGCAGCGGATCGTCGGCGTGACGCACCAGCGCCAGCACGCAGACGAACTGTGCGCCGCGCTCGGCTTCAGGCACATCTTTCAAGGCGTCGAGCAGTTTGGCATTGTTCGCCGCGTCGCCCTTGCCGTCGGCGTAGCGCGCCGAGTAGATGCCCGGCGCACCGCCGAGGAAATCCACCGCCAGGCCCGAATCGTCGGCCAGCGCCGGCAGCCCGGAGATGCGCGCGGCGTTGCGGGCCTTGAGGATTGCGTTCTCGACGAACGACAGGCCGGTTTCTTCCGGCTCCACGCTGCTGAACTCGCCAATCGAGCGCAGTTGCACCGATTCGCCGAGCATGGCCTGGAGTTCCTTGAGTTTGCCGGCGTTATGGCTGGCCAGTACGAGTTGCTTGAGGTTCATCATTCGCCGGGGAAAAGCTCTTGGTTGAAATTGATAGTGTTGATCTTGTCACCGTTCTGCACCTTGATTTCAAAGGTGCGGGTTTCCTGCTGTTCCACCGGGTACTGGGCGATGTAATAGATTGCGCCCTGTTCGGTGACCTGGCGGAAACTCAGGGTCACGGTCTGGCTGGTCAGATCCTTGACCGTGCCAGTGACGTTGGCGATCAACGGCTTGCCGTCCTTGATCACCGAGACATTGATCACGCCCTGGTTCTTGCTGCGGATCAGTTCGGCAGCCTTGGCGATGTCCGGTTGCAGGTACGTCGAGTTGAAGGTGTTGTAGTGCACCGTCACGTCGCCAAAGGTTTCCTGGCGTTCGCTCTTGATGGCGTCGGCGGCCATGGCCGAAAGGCTCAGGCAGGCGGCCAGCAGCGCGGTAATCAAGCGTCCCATGTTCGTTCTCCTCGCAAT
The DNA here is from genome assembly GCF_054071635.1 of Pseudomonas sp. SDO52101_S400. NCBI lineage: Bacteria > Pseudomonadati > Pseudomonadota > Gammaproteobacteria > Pseudomonadales > Pseudomonadaceae > Pseudomonas > Pseudomonas sp. SDO52101_S400. Next base: position 75,464 of record NZ_JBSVWF010000023.1, read on the forward strand.
GTCGTGGTTCAGACCGCGATTCTGTGATCCTGCAGCCCCGGGCTGCTGACGCGGTAGATACCGATCTCACCTAACAGATTAGGCCATAGCTTACTGGCCCACCCGTGGCGGTGCTGTTGATCCACGGCAAGCCGATCAATGACCTTCGCATCACGTTCGCGACAAAGTTCTTCAAAGTCTTCGAAGGTGCAGAAGTGGATGTTCGGCGTGTTGTACCAGGTGTACGGCAGGAACTCGGACACCGGCATGCGGCCCTTGCTCGCCAGGTACCAGCGGCAGCGCCAGTGACCGAAGTTGGGGAAGGTGATGATGCACTGGCGACCGACCCGCAGCATTTCGTCGAGGATCTTGTCCGGGTAGTGCACGGCTTGCAGGGCCTGGGTCATGACCACGATGTCGAAACTGTTGCTGGCGAAGTTGCCCAGGCCTTTGTCCAGGTCCTGCTCGATGACGTTGATGCCCTTGGCCACGCACTCGGCGATGTTGTCGGCGTCGTTTTCCAGGCCATAACCGGTGACGTTCTTGTTGTCGCGCAGCCAGGTCAGCAGTTCGCCGTCGCCGCAACCGAGGTCGAGGACGCGGCTGCCGGCGGGGATCCATTCCTGGATGATTTCCAGATCAGCTCTCATGGCTTTCTCACAACGTGATTCGGTTCATGTAATTGCCGAACGCCTGCAAATAGCGCGGGATCGGAATCAGGAAGGCGTCGTGGCCCTGGGGCGCATCGATTTCCAGATAGCTGACGTCCTTGCGCGCAGCCATCAGCGCGTCCACCAGTTCCCGCGAGCGGGCCGGGGAGAAGCGCCAGTCGGTGGTGAACGACATCACGCAGAACTTGGCTTTCGCGCCTTCGAAGGTTTTCGCCAGGTTATCGTCGAAGTTCGCCGCCGGATCGAAGTAGTCCAGTGCCTTGGTCATCAACAGATAAGTGTTGGCATCGAAGCGTCCGGAGAACTCTTCGCCCTGATAGCGCAGGTAGCTTTCGACCTGGAACTCGACGCTGTGGAAGTCGTAGTTGAGCTTTTCGCTCTTCAGGCCACGGCCGAATTTCTCGCCCATGGAGTCGTCGGACAGGTAGGTAATGTGCCCGACCATTCGTGCCAGCATCAGGCCGCGCTTGGGGATCACACCTTGTTCCTGGAACGAGCCGCCGTGGAATTCCGGGTCGGTGAGAATCGCCTGGCGCGCCACTTCGTTGAAGGCGATGTTCTGCGCCGACAACTTGGGGGCCGAGGCGATGGCCAGGCAGTGGCGGACGCGATCCGGGTAAGTGATGGTCCATTGCAGCGCCTGCATGCCGCCCAGGCTGCCGCCGATCACCGCGGCCCATTGGCCGATGCCGAGCAGGTCGGCCAGGCGCGCCTGGCTGTGGACCCAGTCTTCCACGGTCAGCACCGGGAAGTCGGCGCCGAATGGCTTGCCGGTTTCCGGGTTGATACTGCTCGGGCCGGTGGAGCCGTTGCAACCGCCGAGGTTGTTCAGGCTGACCACGAAGAACTTGTTGGTGTCGATCGGTTTGCCGGGGCCGATGCAGCTGTCCCACCAACCGGGCTTGCGGTCGTCGACGCTATGGTAGCCGGCGGCGTGGTGGTGGCCGGACAAGGCGTGGCAGATCAACACGGCGTTGCTCGCTTGCGCGTTGAGCGTGCCGTAGGTTTCGTAGATCAGGTCATAAGCGGCTAGCGAACGGCCGCAGGCCAAGGCCAGCGGATCGCTGAAGTGCGCCATTTGCGGCGTCACCAGACCAACAGAATCGGGGGGGAAGGCAGCTGGCATCGACCCTGCTCTCGTTGAAATGAGGCGTAAGTCTAAAGAGCATGGGGGTTAGCGGCAAGCAGCCCTCACCCTAACCCTCCCGAAGCGTCGGACCGCCCGGAGGGAGAGGGGACTGACTGCGGTGATCTTTCGAGCTGCATCGACCTGATATTTTCGAGTTGAACTCAAGTTTCGGAAACAACAATTATCGGCTCCCTCTCCTGGGGGAGAGGGCTGGGCGGGCGGCGTTCCGATGAGGGGGGCGGCGACACAAGAATCAAGACGATTGCGCAACCAATCCCGGCAAATCCGGCAGTTTTTTGGGGGCGTGGATGCGCACACGCTTCTGCCGATTCAACTCGCCACTGAGCAAACTGACCTGACTTTTGGAAACCCCAAAAGCCTTGGCCAGAAACCCCATCAGATACGCATTGGCCTTGCCCTCGACCGGCGGCGCGGTCAGGCGGATCTTCAGGCGGTCGCCGTGCAGCCCGGCGAAATCATCGCTGCGGGCTGCCGGTTGCAGGTGACACTCAAGGATCAAGTCATCACCGTCCCAACGGAACCAGCTCACATCAACAGGCGCAGGATTTCCGGCATCATCGTCATCGCCGCGAGGTTGTTGATCACCAGCATGTCGATCAGCTTCAACGCGAGGAAGGCGAAAATCGGCGACAAGTCCAGGCCACCCATGCTCGGCAGGAAGCGGCGAAACGGCGCCAGGGCCGGTTCGCAGATCTGGTTGACCAGTTCGGCGCCTGGGTTATGGCTGCCCGGAGCGACCCACGACAGGATCACGCTGATGATCAGGGCGAAGAAGAAAATCTTCAGGAACAGCGCGGTCACGCCGATGATCGACCAGATGAACAACTGCAGCGGGTTGCCGGTGGTGCCGTAGGTCAGCAGCAGGGTCAGCGCCATCAGCGCCAGTTGCACGAGGATTGCCAGTACCAGCGACGACATGTCGAGGCCGAAGACGCTCGGGATGATCCGGCGCAGTGGCTTGAGCAGCGGCTGGGTGGCCTTGACCACGAACTGGCACAGCGGGTTGTAGAAATTCGCCCGTACCAGTTGCAGGACGAAGCGCAACAGCACGATCAGCAGGTACAGGCTGCCAAGGGTTTGCAGCACGTAGACCGCTGCGGTGTTCAATCCAATCATGTAAGGCTCCTTATTTGCCCAGTTGTTCGGCCATCTCGGCCGAGCGGTGCGCGGCGGCGCCGAGTGCTTTTTCCACCAGGGCTTCGAAGCCGCCGGCCTGGAACGATTTGATTGCGGCTTCGGTGGTGCCCGCTGGCGAGGTCACGCGGCGGCGCAGTTCGGCGGCGTCTACGTCGCTGGAAACCGCCATGTGCGCGGCGCCCAGCGCAGTCTGCAGGGTCAGTTGCTCGGCGGTTTCCTTCGGCAGGCCGAGTTTGACGCCGGCGGCGGTCATGGCTTCGATCAGCAGGAAGAAGTACGCCGGGCCGGAGCCGGAAACGGCGGTGACCGCGTCCAGTTGCTGCTCTTCGTTCAGCCACAGGGCGATGCCCACGGCGGACAGCAGCTCTTCAGCCTGCTGGCGCTGTTCGGCGCTCACTTCGCCGGTGGCGTACAAGCCGCTCACACCCTGACGCAGCAGCGCCGGGGTGTTGGGCATGCAGCGCACGATCGGCTGCTCGCCAAGCCATGCGGTCATGCTGGCGCAGGTGATGCCGGCGGCGATGGACACCACCAGTTGATTCGGTTTCAGGCTCGGGCGGATTGCTTCGCAAACGGCTTTCATGGCCTGAGGTTTGACCGCCAGCACGACAACATCGACACCGTCGATGGCCTGGGCGTTGTCGGCGAAGGTTTCGATGCCGTGTTCGGCGCTGACCCGGTTGCGGGTTTCTTCGCCCGGATCGCTGGCGCGGATGTGTGCGGCTTCCAGACCCTTGGCCCGCAGGCCGCCGATCAGGCTGGCGGCCATGTTGCCGGCACCGATAAAGGCAATACGCGTGTTGCTCATGTCAGGTCCTTATCTGGAAAATTTCAAGATTGGGAATAATCGCGAGCACCAAACAGGGCCGTACCGATACGGACCCAGGTGGCGCCCTGGGCAATGGCCGACTCGAGGTCGTGGCTCATGCCCATGGAAAGTGTGTCGAGCGGCAGATCGAGGCTGGCCTGCAACGTCTGGACGGCGGCGAATGCAGCGTCTTGCTCGGCGCGATCCTCGGTTGGCTCGGGAATCGCCATCAACCCGCGCAGTTTCAGGCGAGGCAGGGCGTTGATGGCCTGGGCCAGCGCCGGCAGGTCGGCCGGGGTGCAGCCGGACTTGCTGGCCTCACCGCTGACGTTGACCTGGATGCAGATGTTCAGTGGCGGCAGATCCGCCGGGCGTTGTTCGGACAGGCGTTGGGCGATTTTCAGACGATCCACGGAGTGCACCCAGGCGAAGTGCTCGGCAATCGAGCGGGTCTTGTTCGACTGAATGGGGCCGATGAAGTGCCAGATCAAGGGCAGGTCGGCCAGTTCGAGCTGTTTGCCCAGGGCTTCCTGCAGGTAGTTCTCGCCGAAGTCGCGCAGGCCGGCGGCGTACGCTTCACGCAGGGCTTCGGCGGGTTTGGTCTTGCTCACAGCCAGCAGCTGGACGCTGTTTTCATCGCGGCCGGCGGCTTTGGTCGCTGCCTGGATGCGCGAACTAACCAGTGAGATGTTGTCTGCTATCGTGGACATCAAGAGGCGCCAGCGGTCTGAAGGTTCGCGGCATTCTACTGGAATTGAGGGACGCTATGGATATCACTGAACTGCTGGCCTTCAGCGCCAAACAGGGCGCTTCCGACCTGCACCTGTCGGCCGGCCTGCCGCCGATGATCCGCGTGGATGGCGATGTGCGGCGGATCAATCTGCCGGCGCTGGATCACAAGCAGGTGCATGAGCTGATCTACGACATCATGAACGACACCCAGCGGGTGGAGTTCGAGAAACATCTGGAAACCGACTTTTCCTTCGAGGTGCCGGGGGTTGCACGCTTTCGGGTCAATGCCTTCAATCAGAACCGTGGCGCCGGCGCGGTATTCCGGACGATTCCGTCGAAAGTGCTGAGCATGGAGGATCTCGCCATGGGCGATGTCTTTCGCAAGATCACCGATGCGCCACGGGGGCTGGTGCTGGTGACCGGGCCGACCGGTTCCGGCAAATCCACCACCCTGGCGGCGATGATCGATTACCTCAACACCCACCGTCATCACCACATCCTGACCATCGAAGACCCCATCGAATTCGTTCACGAATCGCGCAAATGCCTGATCAATCAGCGTGAAGTCCACCGCGATACCCGTAGTTTCGCCACGGCCCTGCGTTCGGCGCTGCGTGAGGATCCGGACGTGATCCTGGTGGGCGAGATGCGCGACCTGGAAACCATCCGCCTGGCGTTGACCGCCGCTGAGACCGGGCACTTGGTGTTTGGCACACTGCACACCACGTCGGCGGCCAAGACCATCGACCGGGTGGTGGATGTGTTTCCGGGGGACGAGAAATCCATGGTGCGTTCGATGCTGTCCGAGTCGCTGCTGGCCGTGGTGTCGCAGACGCTGATCAAGAAGATCGGCGGCGGGCGGGTGGCGGCGCACGAGATCATGCTGGGCACATCGGCGATCCGTAACCTGATCCGCGAGGACAAGGTGGCGCAGATGTATTCGGCGATTCAGACCGGCGGGTCGCTGGGGATGCAGACACTCGACATGTGCCTGAAAGACCTGGTGACCAAGGGCTTGATCAGTCGCGAACATGCGCGGGAGAAGGCGCGGACGCCGGACAATTTCTGAGGGATATTTCGGTGTTGCTACCCGAGCAAGCCCGCTCCCACATTTGATTTGCGAACGACGCAGATTCAATGTGGGAGCGGGCTTGCTCGCGAAGAGGGCAGTACTGATCAAGCAGATTCTGGACCTGTTACATCAGCGCTGAACCACGCGCATCTGCTTGCTGCCCGGTTCTTTAGGCAGCACCCGCTTGGCAACCACGTAATGCTGTTCCCAATACGGCTTGTTCAGCGTATCGATGCTCACCGCTTTGCCACGGCGCGGCGCGTGGATGAAGCGGTCGTTGCCCAGGTAGATGGCAACGTGATTGACCCGACGGCTCTTGATGTTGAAGAAAATCAGGTCGCCCGGCTTGAGATCCTTGCGTTCGACTTTCTCGCCATGACCGCTGGCCATGGCGTTCGAAGTGCGGGGCAGGTCGAAAGTGGCGTCGTTGAACGCGTATTTCACCAGGCCGCTGCAATCGAAGCCTTTACTCGGGCTGCTGCCGCCCCAACGGTAAGGTGTACCGAGGACGTTCACCGCGCGGCTAAGGACCTTGCTGCTTTCCTTGTTGGCCATCGGTGGAACCAGCTTGCCGTTACCCTTGCTGGCGAGCGTGGTGTGTTTCGTTTGCTTGCCTTTGTTCGATGGAGCAGAGGCATGGGATTTAGGGGTGAAGCCGTTGACGTTGGGAAGACGTTGCTCACGATTGGTGGCGTGGGCGGCCAGTGGCATTAATAGGCAAATGGTTAGCCATGTCTTGAAAAATGGACGCATTAGGCAGGGCTCTTATGTGTTAGCGCGCAACTTTATAACAGCTTTTTTGTCCCTTCCGAGGCCGTTGGTCGATTCAAAAGGCGGGCAACGGAACCAAACAAGCGGCAAATAGACGCAATTGTCGGACAGAAGTCAGGTGCTATAAGGCTTTGACGGAACACAAGGTAGCATTTGCCGTACGTCGGCAACCTGTAAAAAAGTCACAAAGAATTCAAGAATATTTATCTATCGTGTGAATCGAGGTCTTCATGAACCACTATCAACTGCCCCGCGTGCAGGAAAAAGACACCCATAGCAAAGTGATTGGTTACCTGCTGTGGATCTTCGGTTTTACCGGATCTCACCGCTTCTATTACGGCAAGCCCGTGACCGGAACGATCTGGTTTTTCACCTTCGGGTTGCTGGGGATCGGCTGGCTGATCGACGTGTTCCTGATCCCGGCGATGGATCGGGAAGCAGACCTGCGATTTGCGGCGGGGCCGATCGAATACAACGTGGCGTGGATTCTGCTGACGTTCCTCGGTGTGTTCGGCGTGCACCGGATGTACCAGGGCAAGTGGATCAGCGGCCTGTTGTACCTACTGACAGGCGGGTTGTTCTTTATTGGCGTGCTGTATGACTTCTGGACGCTGAACGACCAGGTCTCGGTGCGTAACGCGCAGAATCGCGGCGCATTTCAGTAAGTGATGGCGAGGGAGCAAGCTCCCTCGCCATTTTCTTATGCCTGATGGCTGATCCGGCCATCCACCAGGGTGTAACGCACCACACTCGGCAGGCTATGGCCAAGGAACGGGCAGTTCTCGCCTTTCGACAGCCAGGTCTCGCCGGCCACGGTCGAGGCCTTCGGATCGAACAGCACGATATCCGCTGCACCACCCACCGCCAGTTTGCCCGCCGGCAGGCGCAGGGCCTCGGCCGGGCCGGCGCTCAGGCGCGCCAGCAGGGTCGGCAGATCAAGCAGACCATCTTCGACCAGCGTCATCGCCAGCGGCAGTAACAGCTCGACGCTGCTGATGCCCGGCTCGGTCGCACCGAACGGTGCCAGTTTCGCATCGCGCTCATGGGGCTGGTGATGGCTGGAAATCGCCGAGACCACGCCGGACTTCACCGCTTCACGCAGACCATCGCGGTCGGCGCGGGTGCGCAGCGGCGGTTGCACGTGATACAGGCTGCTGAAGTCGATCAGCGCTTCGTCCGTCAGGATCAGCTGATACAGGGCGACATCCGCCGTGACTTTCAAACCACGGGCCTGGGCCTGAGCGATCAAGGCCACGCCGCGAGCGCTGGTGAGCTGGCTGAAGTGCGCGCGCACGCCGGTTTGCTCCACCAGCAGCAGATCCCGGGCCAAAGCCACGGTTTCAGCTGTTTCCGGGATGCCCGGCAGGCCGAGGAAGCTGGCGGTGGCGCCTTCGTGGGCCAGGCCGCCGTCGGCCAGGTCGTGATCCTGCGAGTTGAAAATTACCGTCAGGTCGAAGGTTGCCGCGTAGTCCAGCGCCCGGCACAGCGTGCGGGTGTTGCGGAAGCTTTCCAGACCGTTGCCGAACGCCACGCAACCGGCGTCGCGCAGGGCGACCAGCTCGGCCAGCTGTTCGCCGTCCAGACCTTTGCTCAGGGCGCCGATCGGGAACACCTTGGTGTTGCCGGCTTCGCGGGCGCGGTCGAGGATCAGTTCGGCCACGGCGGAAGTGTCGAGTACCGGTTTGGTCTTCGGCGGGCAGCACAGGCTGGTCACGCCACCGGCCGCCGCAGCGCGGGTTTCGCTGGCGATGGTGCCTTTGCGGCTGTAGCCCGGCTCGCGCAGGGCGACGTTGAGGTCGACGAGACCGGGAGCGGCGACAAGGCCTTGGGCGTCGATGGTTTCGACGGCAGTGAAACCGGCCGGTGCGGCGCCGAGGGCGACGATCTTGCAGGCTTCAACGTGAATATCGGTGACTTGATCCAGGCCGCTGCTTGGATCGATGACGCGGGCGCCGAGAATGCTGAGCTTCACTGGGCGTTCTCCTGCTCGAATTGACGCTGCGCTGTTTGTCCGCTCATGGCCATCGACAACACGGCCATACGGATCGCAATGCCGTAGGTGACTTGATTGAGGATCACCGAGTGCGGACCGTCGGCCACCGCCGACTCGATCTCCACGCCACGGTTGATCGGCCCCGGGTGCATGACGATGCAATCGGGCTTGGCGCCGGCCAGGCGCGCGGTGGTCAGGCCGAACAGGCGGTAGAACTCGCCTTCGCTCGGCAGCAGGCCGCCGGTCATGCGCTCACGCTGCAGGCGCAGCATGATCACCACGTCGACGTCTTTCAGGCCTTCGGTCATGTCGGTGTAGACCTTCACGCCGTACTGCTCGATGCCGATCGGCAGCAGGGTTTTCGGCGCGATCACGCGGATGTCCGGGCAGCCGAGGGTCTTCAGGGCGAGCATGTTCGAGCGTGCCACCCGCGAGTGCAGGATGTCGCCGACGATGGCCACCGAGAGGTTTTCGAAACTGCCCTTGTGCCGACGGATGGTCAGCATGTCGAGCATGCCCTGGGTCGGGTGGGCGTGACGGCCGTCGCCGCCGTTGATGATCGCCACTTGCGGGCAGACATGCTCGGCGATGAAGTGCGCGGCGCCCGAGTCACCGTGGCGCACGACGAACATGTCGGCGGCCATGGCTTCGAGGTTGCGCAGGGTGTCGAGCAGGGTTTCGCCCTTGCTGGCCGACGAGGTCGACACGTTCAGGGTGATCACGTCCGCCGACAGCCGCTGGGCCGCCAGTTCGAAAGTGGTGCGGGTGCGGGTGGAGTTTTCGAAGAACACGTTGCACACGGTCTTGCCGCGCAGCAACGGGACCTTCTTGACTGCCCGGGCGCCGACTTCGAGGAACGAGTCGGCGGTGTCGAGGATTTCCGTCAGCAACTCGCGGCGCAGGCCGTCGAGCGAGAGGAAGTGGCGCAGCTGGCCCTGATCATTGAGCTGCAGCGGGCGCTTGGTATCTAGAGGCGTCATCGCGAAGGGGACTCTCAATAGGGCGGATTAAAGGGCGAGGTCTTGCAGTTCGAGGGCCAGCTCCGGACCGGACAGCTTGACCCGCTCGTGGGCGGCCAGCGACAGGGTCGCGCCGACGACGTTCGGGCGGATCGGCAGTTCGCCGGCGTCCAGGTCCAGCAGGCAGACCAGCGTCACGCTGGCCGGACGGCCGTAGTCGAACAGTTCGTTCATGGCGGCGCGGATGGTGCGGCCGCTCATCAGTACGTCGTCGATCAGCACCAGATGCTGGCCTTCGATTTCGAAGGGCAGGGCAGACGGGCGCACTTGCGGGTGCAGGCCGTTCTGGCTGAAGTCGTCGCGGTAGAAGGAAACATCCAGCGTGCCCAGTGGCGCATCGCTGCCCAGCTCTTCGAGCAGGGCCTGGGCGACCCAGACGCCGCCGGTGCGGATGCCGATGTAACGCGGTTCGCTGATATCACGCTGGGCAAGGTGCGCCTTGAGGCGGGTCGCCATCTGGCTGATCAGATCGGCGGGATTGGGCAGGCTCATGGTTGCTCCTTCTTGGGGTCGAGCCGGTTCTCGCGAATCGAAGCTCGGGTTGTAACCAAAAGAAAAGCGCCGTAGCGCTTGTCAGGATTCAAATAGTGCGGTGTTTTCGTCAAGCCAGCCTTGCAGCAGCAGGGCGGCGGCGATGGCGTCCACCGGGTTGTCGCGGTAACTGCCTTTCTGCCCGCCGCGCACCAGTCGCTCGCCCTTGGCTTCGAAGGTCGTCAGGCGCTCGTCGTGGGTGTAGAAGGGCAGGTTGTAGCGGCCGTTGAGGCGACGGGCGAACTTCTCGGCGCGCAGGCACATCTCGCTGGGTGTGCCGTCCATGTTCAGCGGCAGGCCGACCACCACGGCGTCAGGTTTCCATTCCTTTATAAGGGCTTCGACCTGGTTCCAGTCCGGCACACCGTTCTGTGCCTTCAAGGTGCACAGTTCGCGGGCCTGGCCGGTAATCACCTGGCCGACCGCCACGCCGATCTGTTTGGTGCCGTAGTCGAAGCCGAGGATCAGGCGCAGGGCCATCAGGCGTGCCCTGCCTGGCTGGTCAGCAGATTGAGGTTGATCCCCAAATGCTTGGCCGCCGCTTCCAGGCGCAGTTCGCTGCTGGTGTTGAACAGGATGTCGGCGTCGTACGGGCAGGTCAGCCAGGCGTTGTCGGCCATTTCAGCCTCCAGTTGTCCGGCTTCCCAACCGGCGTAACCGAGGGCGATCAGGCTTTTCGCCGGGCCTACGCCGTCAGCGATGGCGAACAGCACGTCTTGCGAGGTGGACAGTGCCAGCTCGCCGTCGAGTTCGACGGTGGCCTGGAAGGTCTTGCCCGCCGGGTGCAGGACAAAGCCGCGATCGGTCTGCACCGGGCCGCCGATGAAGATCGGCACATGCTGGCACAGCGCTGGCGGATCGATGTCCGGGCGCAATTGCTCGAGGATGTCGGCCAGATTCAGCTCTTGCGGTCGGTTGACCACCAGCCCCATGGCGCCATTGGCCGTGTGCTCGACGATGTAGGTCAAGGTGTGGGCAAAGTTCGGGTCGGCCATGTGTGGCATGGCGATCAGGAAGTGATGCTTGAGGTAGCTGGGGCTGACGTTTTTCATGTGCGGTAGTGTGGCGTCGAAGGGGCAAACTGACAAGCTGAGGATCAGAGAACAACGTAGATCAAATGTGGGAGCGGGCTTGCTCGCGAAGGCGTCAGGTCAGGCAACCTAAATG